>CAZHHV010000022.1:0-19180 GCA_964532335.1 uncultured Nitrospiraceae bacterium | reverse complement strand
GCGCAAGATTGTATTCGTTAGTGCCTCTGTCATCGAAATGCCCTTCAAGGATCATTCTTGCGTCTTTATTTTTTATAAGCCAGTCTGCTGCAGACTTCAGGGTCGGCTTTGCATCTTCCCTTATATCGTATTTGTCAAAATCAAAATATATGTTCCCGAACTGGGCAGGTTTTGCCTCTGTAACTTCCCTTACCGGCACAGTTTCTACCTTCTTAGGCTCTGCCTTTGCCATAACCGGCTCCTCTGCCTTCATCGGCTCTGTCTTCTTTTCAGGCTCAACAGGCGCGGCTTTTTGAGCAGTTTCCTTTGGCGCTTCCTGTGCAACAGGCGTGGTTACCGTCCTTTTTGCGCATCCTGCGAAAACAAAAACTAAAACAAAAGCCAGGAACAATAAAAAAATCCTTTTCATAAAAACCTCCTCCTTTTTAATTGGGTGACCACCTTGGGCCAAAGGCCCGTAACCACGGCGGTGTTATTTTTTTTTGTGATTCTCCGTTTGCTCTCATTATGTAAATGCCGCTGCCTCCATTTCTGTCAGAAAAGAATATTATAAATCTTCCATCAGGAGAAAATGAAGGGTCTTCGTTATTGCCTCTGTCCGTGAGCTGGCTAAGAACTGAGCCGTCAGGCGAGATAATGAAAATCTGGTGCTTGCCTGAGACTCTGCCGACGAACACAATCTTTTTGTTGTCAGGCGACCAGCTTGGAGAGGTATTGTACGAGCCTTCGAAGGTAAGTCTTCTTGTGTCGTATCCGTTCCTGTTCATTATATATATCTGGGGGGTCCCGCCGCGGTCTGATACAAATGCAATAAGCTTTCCGTCAGGCGAGACAGCAGGCGAAATCTCTATCCATCTTGCAGACGTTATTCTTGTAAGTTTTGAATCCGAAATCCTTATATTATATATGCCGTATGTCTCATCCTGCGATGATGAAAACATAATCTCATCTCCGTCAGGGGAAAAATTGCCTGAGATATTAATGCCCCGTGAGGCAAAAACTTTTTTTTCTGTCATTTTCGTAAAGTCTAACAGATATATTCCCCATTGTCCACCCCTTTCAGAGGAGTAGACTATCTTGCTGCCGTCCTGCGACCAGTGCGGTCTGAGGACAAAATTCCCTTTGATTCCGAGCCGTTTAATGTCTGTGCCGTCCCAGTCCATCAGATAGAGACCTTTTTTGCCCTCATCTTCTGCAACAAATGCCACCTTTGTCCTGAATATGCCTTTTTCGCCTGTTATATGCTGGTATATATCGCTTGCAATGCTGTGGCCAAGATGCCTTATCGAAGCCCTTGCTCCTTTGTATTCTTTCCTTAAGACCTCTCTCCCTTCGCTTGTATCATAAAGCGATATAACTGCTGTAAGGTTTTGTTCTCCGTGCACAGCTCCCTTTATAACAGCCTCTGCGCCGATTACAGTCCAGTTTTTAGGATTGAAAGCCTCGGCAGATTTTTCTATATAGGCAGCCCTGTCAATGGAGAGGAAAAAACCTGTAAACTCAAGGTCATCCCTTATGATGTCTGCAATCTGTTTTCCCTCAGGACCGCTGAATTCCTGAATAGCTATCGGAAGTTTTTTTATTGCAGGAGAGGTGATGTCAATATAAATCTTTGCTTCAACCGCAGTAGACAATAGGCAGTATGCAGTAAACAGTAACAAGCCAATAATCCCCCCACGCCCCCCTTTAGCAAAGGGGGGTAAGGGGGGATTTGAACTTTTAACTCTAAACTTTTCTTTCATGGTTTAAATATCAATCCTATTTCCATCTCATGCGGCGGAGGAGAGACAGGGCTTGCTTTATTAATGGCTCTCAGGACAGAGCTGTCAAAGAGGACATTGCCCGAGCTTTTTTCGACACTGTTTATCTTAACAGTTCCGTTCGACATTATTGTTACTGAGATTATTGCCTCAAGGTTTTCCCCCCATGCCTCCGGGAATGCCCAGCGCTGCCTTATCTCTTTTCCTATTCTTTCAGAATAACCTTCTAAGTTTTTTGCAGCAGGCGTGAGTTCTTTTGCATCTTTCCCTTGCTTGTCAGCGCCCTTGATGGAAACCATATTTCTCAGTTTAACAACGCGCTTTGCCTTTCTTGTTGCCTCCAATGCTGCGATTCTGTCCGAGCTATATTGTTTTGCATCCTCTGAGGCTTTGCTTTTTGAAGGCTCTGAAGGCAGTTTCATTTTTTGTTCAGGCTCTTCTGCCTGCACTGCTGTCCCTTCTTTGCCCCGCGCAGGCTGTCCGCTGACTTCAGTGCTGACAAGGCTTACAATATACGCAGAAGGCAGAGCGAAGTGGTTTGCATTTTTAATTGTTATCAGCGCTGTAAAGATAAAAGTCACGTGAAGCAAAAAAGAGAAGAATGCCGTGGCTGGAAGGCTTGGTTCCTTCATTTCCCTTCTATGTTTATCTTAGGCTCGGTTATCATTCCGAGTTTCTCTATCCCTGCCTCCTTTATGTCGCTCATCACCTGAACAACAAAGCCGTAGGGCACATCCTTATCAGCCTTAAGAAAGACATTCGGATTTAATTTGCTGATTGCAGTAAGCTTCTGCTTTATCTCAGACATAGACATAGGTTTGTCATTCATAAAAATCATGCCGCCTTTTTTTATCACAAGCGTTATTCTTTCTTCAGGGGGCAGGTCTTTGCCTTTTGCCTGAGGAAGATTTACGTCAATGCCCTGCTGGAGCAATGGCGCTGTCACCATAAAGATTATGAGCAGCACGAGCATTACGTCCACGAAGGGCGTTACATTTATCTCTGAAAGCACATTTCTGTCTCTTCCAGCCTTCACCCCGTTAGACCTCCCCTCTGACTTCCTTAGGTCTAACGGGGTTCATTCTGTTTCCTTAGAAAAAAAGTCAAGGAGTTCTTCGGAGAAGTCCTCCATCTCTATAATCATCTGGCGTGCCCTGCTCAGATAATAGTTATATGCGATTACAGCAGGGATTGCCGCTGCAAGTCCAGCGGCTGTTGTAATCAATGCCTCTGCAATGCCCGGAGCAACGATCGCAAGAGAAGCCGAGCCAGCAGCGCCTATCCCCCTGAATGAATTCATTATTCCCCAGACTGTTCCGAATAGACCGATGAACGGCGTGGTAGAACCTGTGGTTGCGAGGAAGCTCAGGTATTTCTCAAGCTTTGCTGACTCAAGCGCTGAGAATCTTCTGAGAGAGCGCTTAATCTCAGCCTTATCAACGATATTTTCTGAGGATGTAAATTTAAATATATTTGCCAGAGGGCTGAGGTTGATGGAACGCACAGCAGTTAAAAGCCCTTTCAGGTCGCGGCCTGCCCTGTATGATCTCAGGAATACGTCTGTCTCTTTGTTAGCCCTTGAAAGGTAGCGGTATTTATAAAAAATGATTGCCCATGATACGACAGAGAAAAACAGCAGGATAAGCAAGACCACTTTAACCACATAGCCTGCCTGAAGAATCAATTGTATTGCAGAGTGTTGCATAAGCACCTCTCTTTTATTTTGATATTAGCTTTAACTGTTAAACTTTAAAAAAATTTTGGGCTAAAAGTCAATTGCGCGCCTGCTCAGCGCCCTTTTCTTGCCTGAATAAGTTTTTTAGCGGTTGTGCGGATCACCTCTGCTATATTTCTATTCTTTTCAAGAGAAGCGAGGTCTCTTATCTTTAAGCTGTACAAAAGCGGAACTGCCACCCCTGCCGGTGTTTTTGGATTGGTTACGACTGCAAGCAGCACTCCGTAATTTTTCATCCACTCTTTAGTCCGGGTAATGGCCCTCAGCGCTTCATCAGGAATAGAGCGGGAACGCGCAAACAGCTCCACCTCCGGCTCTTTTATCTTAGGGTTATCAAGAACCGCCATGACTATCTGCTTGTTTGTATCTTTTATGAGAATGGACCTTGCCTCGCGCCCGCCTCTCATTGCAAGCATTCTCTTCTCAGCCACAGTCAGTCCCTGCACTTTCTGGAGAAGGGTTTGAGTGCGCTGTTCAGCGGCCTCTTCTGTTTCTTCAAGGAGTGCGGATACTTCTATGGGAATCTGTAAGATTTTTGCAGCATCCCCCCTGATGTTTTCAGGAGTGTAGGGGCTTTCAGCCAACAGCCTCAGAATGTCATGCCTCTGGGTGTTTGCCTTTAAAATCTCCTCAAACAGAGACGGCTCTCCGGACTCTGAAATAAGCGCCTCTATCATCTCCTTTGATGCTATGGAGAGGTCAACGCCTATGCCTTTCTGTTCTTCCATTCCGCTTATCCCTTCTTCAAATACAGGAAATATTCTATATTGCCTTTCTGCCCTGCAACAGGCGATTCAAACACGCCGACAGTGTGCAGTCCGGCAGTCTCAACCTCTGCTCTCACAGAGGCAACTGCCGCAAGCCTTTTTTCTTCTTCTCTCACAATGCCGCCCTTGCCGACCTCTCCTTTGCCGACTTCAAACTGAGGTTTTACAAGCGCAAGTATTTCGCCGTTCTCCTTCAGGAATTCTAACACTTTGGGAATAACCTTTGTAAGAGATATGAAGGAGACGTCAATTGTTGCAATGTCAATAATATCAGGAATCCTTTTTCTTTCAAGATGCCTGATATTGGTCCTTTCAAGAAGAATAACCCTTGGATCATTCCTTAAAGGCCAGGCGATTTGTCCGTAGCCCACATCAATGCAATATACCTTTTTCGCTTCCATCTGGAGCATGCAGTCAGTAAAGCCTCCTGTTGATGAGCCTACGTCCATTGCAATTTTATCTTTTAACTCTATGTTGAAAAAGTCTATGGCAGCCTTGAGCTTTAATCCGCCCCGGCTTACATAGGGGATGTCCTCTGATTTCAGGGTTATTGAGGAGGCGCTGTTTATCATAGCGCCTGCCTTTGTAACAGGAGAGCCGTCAACCAGAACATTGCCTTCCATTATCAAAGCCCTTGCCCGCTCCCTGCTTTTAACAAGCCCCGTGTCAACCATTATCTTGTCAAGCCTGTCTTTCATAGTTTTATCACAAGATTATCTTATTGTCTGTCATTCTGGCGTGTCCAGAATCTTTCAGAAGGATTCCCGACAAGCGGGAATGACAATAAACAACGATTCAATCTTCAGATTCCCTGCTGTTTCTGCCGCATGGTAATTCATTAATTATACTGTATAGATGAGATAAAAATTGCGGCAAAAACAATTGTTGAAACAATCCAGCCGGTGTGTTATATTCTTGCCATGAAAGCTGTAAAAGGGGAAGTTGGGATAATCCATTAGTTATGTATAGAAAGGAGAATAGATGAAGCCAAGGGTAGTCTGTTTAGTTGGTCATGAAAATTGGGGAAAATCCGAAACGCTATACTATTTGGTGGGAGAAAGTCGCCACAAAGGGTGGATCGCAATAAATGCTATAGATATATTTGTACGGCATATGTCAAATGATGATCGACCCGATAGCTTTATTGATTTTATCACCACTGTAGAGGTAGACAATAAACCATGTCTTATCACTGCGCTATGTCCTAATTTTACAAATCCAGAAGCAAGAACTGAATATATATTGGAAACCATGCGGAAAAAAGGATATAAGCTATACTTCTGGGTTCTATATAATCAATATGGGACATTAACACAGAAGACATTAACCGGCTTCAGCAGTATGGTGAAGTGGAAGTATATAAGGGAAAAAGCGAAGCTCCTGTAAGAGCAAAGATACTCAAAACCTACATGTCAAAAATTCTTAATGCATAACACTTATAAGGCTCAGCGGTTGATACAGGAACAGAAAAGGGGATGGGGGGTTCTAATAAAATAAATAGTGACAGCGACCGTTAAAGACAGTTTACAAATATGTCAGCGCCTAACATTTCGTGCAGACTCTTTTTCGCTGCCTCGCACAGTTCAGATGTTAGGTTTACAAAATTATCAATAATTGCAATAATAAATTCATAGTTCATTTTGAGAAGATAGAAAGTTTTATGATGTATAAATATGAAATTATTATTTACTGGAGCAATGAAGACAATGCGTTTATAGCAGAGGTGCCTGAACTTCCAGGCTGCATGGCTCATGGAGAAGCTCCTGAAAAGGCATTAAAAAATGCCAAAGAGGCGATTCAACTGTGGATTGACACAGCAAAGGAATTCGGAGATGAAATCCCCGAACCAAAAGGTAACAAGCTGATATACGCATAAATATTTTTTAATATGTTCAACCCAATCTCAGTGCACTGCCGTAAGCGTGGAAAGAAATGCCTTGCAGTTTTGATAAATCCCTTCTTCATCAATCCCGTATTTCTTCCTTAATATAGCCTGCGAGCCCTGCTCTACAAATTCATCAGGTATGCCGAGGATTTTAATCTTTATATCAGGAATATTCATGCTGTTCAAATATTCAAGGACTGCGCTTCCAAAACCTCCGGCAATCATGTTCTCCTCAATCGTGATTATCCTTTTTATCTTTAATGCGATTGAAAAAATTAGCTCTTTATCCAGAGGCTTAACAAATCTCGCATTGATTACTGCCGCGCCTATCCCCTCTTCCTCAAGCCTCTCTGCTGCACCAAGCGCCGGATGGACAGCATTGCCTATTGCTATCAATGCCATGTCAGAGCCTTCTTTTAATAGCTCTGCCTTTCCAATTTCTATAGCTGATGGCTGATAGCTGATAGCTGATGGCAAGCTTACCTTCCCTCTCGGATACCTTATTGCCGAGGGCCCGTTATGTTTTAAAGCGAATTCAAGCATGGCCTTTAGTTCAAAGTCGTCTTTCGGCGCCATAACAGTAAGATTAGGGATATGCCTTAAATAAGAAATGTCAAAAACTCCCTGATGTGTCGGGCCGTCCTCGCCAACTATGCCTGCCCTGTCAATCGCAAAGACAACAGGCAGGTTCTGGAGGCAGACGTCATGGATTATCTCATCATAACCGCGTTGAAGGAAAGTGGAATATATTGCAACAACAGGCCTCAATCCCTGTACTGCGAGCCCTGCGGCGAATGTTACTGCATGAGGCTCTGCTATGCCAACGTCGTAAAATCTGTCAGGAAATTTTTTTTCAAAACATTCAAGCCCTGTGCCTTCCCTCATTGCCGCTGAGATGGCAATGACTCTTTTGTCGTTTGCGGCAAGCTCTGTAAGCGCCCTGCCGAATATTTCACTGTATGAAAGGGCATTGGTGTCGCTTACAGAAGAGCCGGTTTCTATTTCAAACGGCCCTACCCCGTGAAATATGCAGGGATCTTTTTCAGAGAACTCATATCCCTTGCCTTTTTTGGTAATGACATGGACTAATATCGGCTCTGTTGAGTTTTTAATATTCCGAAATGTCTCTATCAGCAGTTTAATGTCATGTCCGTCTATGGGGCCTACATAGTTAATCCCGAGTTCTTCAAACAATATTCCCGGAAGGAATAGCCCTTTCAAAGTTTCTTCTGCCTTCTGTGCAATCTTAGAAACCTGATCACCAAATTTAGGAATGCCCTCAAGAAATGATTTCGTCTGCTTTTTAAACCGCTGATAAAGGTCTCCTGTAAGTATCCTGTTTAGATACGCAGACAAGGCCCCTACGTTTTTTGAGATTGACATCTCATTGTCATTCAGCACCACGATGAGATCTTTTTTCAGATGTCCGGCGTGATTCAGCCCCTCAAACGCAAGTCCGGAAGTCATTGCGCCGTCGCCTATAACAGCCAGCACTTTAAACGTCTCATTTTTTTTATCACGCGCCTCTATGATTCCAAGCGCTGCTGATATTGATGTTGAGCTGTGTCCTGTTCCGAATGCATCATGAACGCTCTCGTCTATCTTGGGAAACCCGGAAATGCCTTTATACTTTCTGATGGTTTCAAATTTTTCATATCTCCCTGTGATAAGTTTGTGCGTATATGACTGGTGACCTACATCCCATACAATCTTATCAACAGGTGAATTGAATACATAATGAAGCGCCAGTGTAAGCTCTATAGTTCCGAGATTTGATGCGAGATGTCCGCCGTTAATTGATACGCGTTCTACTATTATATCCCTCAGTTCTTCGGAGAGATTATTCAACTCCAAAACTGACAGGGTTTTCAGGTCATCAGGTGACTGGATTTTTTCTATGAGCATTTTCACTATTCCTCACTGACTAATATGTTCATAAGTATAACGCATCTGCTGGCTGGTTTCTGTCATTGCGGCTTGTCCGCAATCTCTCTGGAAAGAAAGATTCCCGACAAGCGGGAATGACAAGGCGTTATCCTGCATATCAGCTTTTCCTCTCAAGAAAATACTTGGCAATCTCTCTTAAAGGCTCTGCCTTGCTTGAAAAGTCTTTAATGGAAAAGACTGCCTCTGAAATCAGCTCTTCCGCCTTTTTTCTGGAAGATTCAATGCCGTATATTGAGGGATAAGTCATCTTCTTTTTCCTTGCATCAGAGCCTGTGGCCTTGCCGAGTTCAACAGTGCTGCCCTCTATATCAAGTATATCATCTATCACCTGAAAGGCAAGGCCGATGTTTTCTCCGTATCTTGTGATTGCATTAAGGGAAGGCTTGCTGCAATTTGCAAGGATTGCGCCTGCCCTTAAAGAGCCTGATATAAGCGCTCCTGTTTTATGCCTGTGAATAAAAGAAAGAGTCTCTTTGTCGGGCTCTGCATTCTCCGAGAGAAGATCCTGCGCCTGGCCCCCGACCATTCCATGAATGCCTGCTGTGAAGGCAATCTCTTTTATTGCCCTTATCAATGCCGTATTTTTGATATTTCTGTTTGAGAGCGAATTCGCCATCATATAAAACGCCTCTGTAAGAATGCCGTCTCCTGCAAGTATTGCCATTCCCTCTCCAAATGCCTTGTGGTTTGTCGGTTTGCCGCGCCTTAAATCATCATTGTCCATTGCAGGAAGGTCATCGTGTATCAATGAATATGTGTGAATGAGTTCTATTGAAGATGCAAAGGCAAGTATGTCTTCGGAATCTCCATTGCATGCCTCATGCGCTGCAAGACAGAGGATTGGCCTTATCCTTTTCCCGCCCGCAGAAAGAGAATAAGTTATGGCGTCTTTTAAAACAGGCGGAATAAAATTCGGAGAAAAGTATTCTTTAAGAAATAAATCTACAAGTTCCTTTTTCTCTTTGAGATAGGCCTTGATGTCCATGAACTATTATCTTTTTTCTCACTTAAAAATATTTATGACCTCAAGTTCGTCCACATTCTTGAAATCTTCGGTATTTCTTGTGACCAGCTTTAATTTGTTCAGAATTGCCGTAGCAGCGATTACAGCATCGGCGAGCCTAATCTTTGTGTCCTTTTTTAACTCAATTGCTTTATTTGCAATATTTTCATCAACCGAATAAATAGTAGCTGTCTCAATAAGTCCTTTGCACTTTTCAAAACCTTCATGGGTATGTTTATCCCATCCGAGAAATTCGATCTTTGTAAGAATGGACATTTTCAGTGCGTGCCGTAATGCGAGGTTGTCTATAAAACTTTTTATGTCACGGTAGCCTTTAGTGTAATAAATCAGAATATTCGTATCTAAAAGATACTCACTGGTCAAACTTACGCTCCCATTCCTGTCTTATTCTTTTTGATTCCATATCCGCATCAAATTTCATATCTTTATATACCCCAAATGTTTCCTTCATTATTTTTGTTATCTTATTAGCAGAGATTGCTTTTTCATCATCGTAGATAATATGAACCTTAAGTTTTTTGGGCGGCAACTTTTTGTCTATATATTTTATCTGGCCATTTTCTATGATAGCTTCAGCGATTCTATGGCTCATACTTTACCTCCCTCAAAACAATTAATAAACTTATTATAACACTATTTACACTGTAAGATTTCATTCCCATTCAATCGTGCTGGGCGGTTTTGAGCTTATATCATAGACGACGCGGTTTACGCCTTTGACTTCATTAATTATCCTGTTTGATATCCGCCCCAGGACTTCATAAGGGATTTGCGCCCAGTCAGCCGTCATTCCGTCAACGCTCGTAACAGCCCGGACAGCGATTACATTGTCATACGTTCTTTCATCTCCCATTACGCCGACGCTTTTTACAGGGAGGAGGACTGCAAATACCTGCCAGATTTTTCCGTAAAGCCCAGCCTTTTTTATCTCATCCAGAACTATCACATCAGCCTTTCTTAAAATAGCAAGCCGTTCTTTTGTGACATCGCTGATGCATCTTATCGCAAGCCCGGGCCCGGGGAACGGATGGCGGTTTATAGTCTCATCCGGCATCCCTAATTCATGGCCGAGGACTCTGACCTCGTCTTTAAACAATTCCCTCAGAGGCTCAATCAGTTTAAGCTTCATCTTTTTAAGAAGCCCGCCTACATTGTGATGGCTTTTTATTGTTGCTGAAGGGCCATTGAATGATGTGCTCTCAATCACGTCAGGATATAATGTCCCCTGAGCAAGGAATGAGACATTTTTTATCTTCATTGCCTCATCTTCAAATACCCTTATGAATTCATTGCCGATAATCTTCCTCTTTCTTTCCGGGTCTTTTACGCCCTTGAGTTTTTTAAGGAATCTTTCAGAGGCATCAATGTATTTTATCTTCATATGGAAACTTTTCTTCAGCATGAGTTCAACTTTTTTTGCCTCATCCTGCCTTAAAACCCCGTTGTCAACAAAGATGCAGGTGAGCGCATCGCCTATTGCCTCATGGACAAGGACTGCTGTGACAGATGAATCAACGCCTCCGCTTATTCCGCATACGACCCTTTGATTTCCCACCTTTCCCTTTATCTCATGCTTTGCGGTCTCTATAAAGGATTTCATTGTCCATGTTGGTTTAGTGCCGCATATATTGAAAATAAAATTCTTTATTATCTCCCTGCCTTTCTCTGTATGGACAACTTCGGGATGAAACTGAAGCGCATAGAAGTTTCTCTTTTTATCAGCCATTGCCGCCACCGGAGAATTTTCTGTATGCGCTATCGGCATAAAACCTTTGGGATATTTCTCTATCCTGTCTCCGTGGCTCATCCAGACGACAGTCTGGCGTTGAGCGTTCGGCGTTGAGCGTTCAGCGATACCACTAAGCAAGTCCGAATCATCGTCAATGATAAGTTCTGCCCTGCCATATTCCCTTTTTGCAGCTTTTGCAACCCTGCCTCCAAGCAGATGAGCCATAAGCTGCATTCCGTAACATATGCCGAGGATTGGAACGCCAAGGCCAAATATCTTTGTATCAGGGATTGGTGAACCCTTGCTGTAGACGCTTGAAGGCCCACCTGAAAGAATAATCCCCTTCGGCTTAAAATCTAATATTTTTTCAAAAGGTGCGTTATACGGGAATATCTCAGAATAGACGCTGTTTTCTCTCACGCGCCTTGCAATAAGCTGCGTATACTGTGAGCCGAAATCTAATACCATGATTTTATCTTCAAGCATAGTTAATAATTATAAAAGATTAGCGCAGCAAAAGTCTAAAGCCGGGAAGAGCATGAAAACTGCCGCTGTCAACAATATATGCCAATACTTTAATATATAGATTAACCCGAATAATGCAGACATTGCTCAAAAATTTCTTTAACTCGATGAGTTTATTGAAATATCTTTATTTGTTATATTCACTGAAATATTCCAAAAACCATTAGAGAGATGTATGCTAAGGTATCGAAAAATAAATTTTTTCACAATATCTGCATTATTTAAATGCATTTTTGGGTTAATATATCAGAGAAAAGAGAGGTAATATGCGTTCACTGGATAAAAGAGCCGAGCTCCTCAGAGCAATAGGCCATCCGGCAAGGATCAAAATACTTGAAGAGCTGATGAAGGGCGTAAAATGTGTCAGTGATATTGAAGGGTTCCTTGGCATAAGCCAGCCTAATGTATCGCAGCACCTTTCGCTCCTCAGGCGATACGGAGCGATTGACTATTATATGGACGGCAGGCTCAAGTGTTATTTTCTCAGGGATCCGATAATTCCTGACATCATAAAGATTCTGAAAAAGGATTACATAAAGGAATTGCCTGCTCCTGCCTGCTGTCCTGTCACTAAAAAAGGGAAATATCCGGGCGCAAGAAGGCGTTAATCTAAGTGGGAGGTTAAAATGGATATCAAACTGACAGAACTTTCAAGCTGCGCAGGTTGAGCGGCAAAATTCAGTCCCTCGGACCTGTCCCACGTGCTGGGGCAGCTGCCTGACATAACAGACCCGAATGTTCTGGTTGGTCATGCCAATTCCGATGACGCAGGCGTATACCGTATTACAGATGATATTGCGATTGTTCTTACAGCCGATTTCTTTACGCCGATAGTTGACGACCCATACTGGTTTGGCGCTATTGCTGCTGCAAATTCGCTCTCAGATGTATATGCAATGGGCGGAAAGCCTTTAGTGTCATTGAACATAGCAATGTTCCCTAATAATCCTGAGTTCTTCCCTTCGCTTAAGAAAATCATGCAGGGCGGTGTAGATAAGATGGCTGAAGCCGGAGTATCCATTATAGGAGGCCACACCATCAGGGATAAGGAACCCAAATATGGATTTGCTGTTATGGGAGTGATACATCCTGCGAAGATTCTTGACAACTCAAAAGCCCAAGCGGGAGACGCATTAATACTGACAAAAAAAATAGGCACCGGGATTATCGCCACAGGGGTGAAGGCTGGCAAATGCAGTGATTCTGTTATTGAGGAGTTCACAATATCAATGGCGGCATTGAATAAGAGGGCAAGCGAGATTATGCTTGAAATCGGGGTAAGCACTGCAACAGATATAACAGGTTTCGGCCTTATAGGGCATCTGCACGAAGTGCTTACTGCAAGCAAATGCAGGGCGCATATTTATTCGGGCCGTGTCCCGTATTTCGAAGATGCGATAAGGCTTGCTGATGCCGGCGTTGTGCCGGGAGGAACAAAGACCAACATTAAAAATTACGAACCCTATGTCACATGGGGCAAAGGGGTTCCGGAAGTGGAAAAGATTTTAATGAATGACGCCCAGACATCAGGCGGGCTGCTTATCTTTGTGCCCGGAGACAAAAAAGATAAACTTGTGACAGCTTTGCAGAAAGAAGGCATATTGGCAGCCCCTATCGGCGATGTAGTTAGTGAGGACAAAGGCGACAGCAAGCAGATATTAATAGAGCAGTAGCGCAACAGCGCAGTAGAGCAGTGGTTTTTTTACTGTTGCTCCGCTGCTCTATTGCTCTGCTGCTCTATTTTTTCTTGACAATATATTCAAATATTATTATATTTGAATATAAGGAGGGGGTATGGGAAAGACATTTACACTGCTTTTATCAACATCTCCGTATTCGTATGAGAACACTGTAACCGCAGTCAGGATTGCGGAATCTGTCATTAGCAAGGGGCATACGGTTAATCTTATCGCATCAGGAGATGGGGTTTACTGTTTCCTGCGGAAGCAAAAGGCAAAGGGGATAGCAAACGCAGAAGAGGAATTTTCAAGGCTGATGCAAAAGGGACTGAAGGTTTATCTCTGAGGCGGATGCGTGAATTTTCGCCGTGCAGCGAAAGAGGATTATCTGGAGGGGGCAGAAGTAGGCTCTCTTAAGGGGCTTTTTAAGATGATGGGAGAGAGCGATGTATGGATTAATTTTGGGGCGTAATGAATGAATATCACCCTCCCCCCCCTCCCATCAAGGGAGGGATAGTCCCCTCTCCCCTTGCGGGAGAGGATAAGGGTGAGGGGGAAAAGGAGGTTATATGAGCAAGATTGCAATGATACTCAGGAAAGCGCCCTACGGCGACATAAACGCAGCAGAGGCTGTGAGACATGCACTTGGCGGTGTATCAGAAGATATAAAGGTTTCTCTTATAATGGTTGATGCAGGCGTCCTGCTTGCACGAAAAGGGCAAGACGATACCGGAACAGGGTTTACAAATCTTGAAGGCGTATTAAAGGATTGTATTGATATGGGAGTGGAGGTATATGCCGATAAGGGTTCACTAAGGGATCAGTATGTGGATGCAGGAGATATGGTTGATGGCGTTAAGATTGTTAATGGCGCAGAGATAGCGGAAATAGTTAAGGAAGCAAAAACAACGATGATATTCTGATTAACCATCAGCGATCAGCATTCAGCGGTCAGCAAGACAGGATAAAAAAGGTTTAGCTGAAAGCTGAGAGCTAAGAGCTGATAGCTTTAAATGGAGGTAAACATGCTTGTAATAGTTAAAAGTGGTCCTGACACTGCGGATGGGAAGAGAGGAGTGAAGCTTGCGCGGGATATGGCTGCCGACCTTTTCTTAATACAGAATGGCGTTTATTTTGCGCAGGAGGAAAGGCTTGAAGGGTTTTGCGGTACTGCATATGCTCTTGAAGACGACTTGAAATTGAGGGGAATCAAAGGCGCCGACATAGAAAAGGGTATAAGGGAAACAGGCTATGACAGCTTTGTTGATTTAATGGCTGATAATGATAAGGTAGTTGGAATGTTTTAATTAGCTGTCAGCTATCAGCGTTCAGCAGTCAGCAAGACGGGATAAGAAGTTTTAGCTGAAAGCTGACGGCTAATAGCTGAGGGCTTCAAGGAGGGTAACATGGCAAAAATAGTTATTTTAGGGGGATCGTTCGGAGGACTTACAGCAGCCTTTGAACTAAAGCGGCTTCTTGGCAAAACAGCAGACATAACTCTTCTGAGCGATATGGATAAGTTTGTATTTATCCCGTCGCTCCCATGGCTTGCGATGGGATGGAGAAAGGCAGAAGATATAACCGTGCCGTTAAAGCCGATACTTGAAAGAAAAGGCATAACATTTATTAACGAAGAAGTTAAAGGCGTGGATGCGGAGTCTTCAAAGGTTGTTACAGCGTCAAAACAAATCGCTTATGATTATCTTGTTATTGCAACAGGACCCTCTCTTGCCTTTGAAGAAGTTCCGGGCCTTGGTCCTGACAAGGGGCACACAGAATGCATTTTCACTCTTGAGCAGGCGGGAAAGGCAAATAAGGCATGGAACAGATTTCTTGAAGAACCGGGCGCGATTGTTACTGGTTCTGTCCAAGGGGTGAGTTGTTTTGGCCCTCCATATGAATATGCATTTGAGATAGATTATGAACTCCGCAGGATGAAAATAAGGCATAAGGCGCCGATTGTCTTTGTGACCTCAGAGCCTTACATCGGGCATTTCGGTATCGGAGGACTTAGAAACTCAAAGAGAATCATGGAGGATGAGTTTGCAAAGCGGGATATAAAGGTTATAACAAATGCCGCTGTGGAGGAATTTGTGCCCTCGGAGGTGAGACTTAAGGACGGCTCAAAGATACTGCATAAACTTGCAATGTTTGCACCTGCAATGAAAGGCGTGCCTGCTGTAGCGCATCTTGGAAATCCAAGGGGATTCATTCCAGTCGACGACCATATGAAGCATAAGAAGTACAAAAATATCTTTACTATCGGTGTTGCAGTAGCAATTGCACCGCCGGAGCAGACAGCAATTCCTACAGGCGTTCCAAAAACAGGTTATATGACTGTAAAAATGGCTAAGACCGCCGCTTACAGCATAGCCGCAGAGATTTCAGGAAGCCCTGCGCCGTCATCTTATGAGATGGATGTCCTGTGCCTTATGGATATGGGGAATACTGCGGCATTGATGAGGGCAAAGCCCTTGCTTCCGCCGAGGCAGGAGTCGGCGCTTAAGTCCGGGATTATCTATAAATGGTCAAAGGCAGGCTTTGAAAAATATTTCTTATGGAAAATTAAGCACGGATTGAGTAACTGGCCATAGATAATGCAATTTCATTGACCCGAAAATGGGTATTAAAAGCTGTCATTGCGGCTTGTCCGCAATCCCTCTGGAGAAAGATTCCAGACGAGCTGGAATGACAATAGAATGCGAGGAGAACAATGACAAAGATAACAAAGAACGTTTCGGTAATGTGCTTTCACGATGACTTATGTCAGGTCTATGATGCACTCATGACAGCACTGAGCCTCCTCCGCGAAGGTTCAAAGGTCACGATATTTTTTGGTTCAAGGGGGATAAATGCAGTTCATAAAGATAAAGCGAAAGAGCTCAAATGTATGCCTGATGCTCCAAAAGAGATAAGCGATGCTGTAATGAAAAAGATGGAAGAGATGAATCTGCCGTCTGTCGAAGATCTTTTTATAATGCTGACAGCTGAAGGTGCAGCCATATTTGCATGTCCATTGAATATTTCTCTTTTCGAGATGACACCGAGCGATTTGGTGGAGGGTGTAAAGGTTGCTGACCCCGCTAAATATTATAAAGAGGTAGTTATCCAGGCCGACATGAACCTAACTTTTTAAAAGATAGATTATAGATAAGGCAGCTATAATGTCATTCCCGCCTGCCGGGAATCTTTTTTGAATAAAGAGGGATTGCGGACAAGCCGCAATGACAGTCTTAGTAAGGCATATATAGGAGGCTGAATGAAAAAATTTTCCCTTGTTGAATTCTCGGTTAATCACCCAAAATTAGTCGTGGCGCTTTCTCTACTCGTCACCCTTGCCTTCATGACACAGTTTCCAAAGATGAAGACAGGCACTAATCCTAAACACATGCTCCCCGACACATCGGATGTAAGGGTATGGAATGATGAGGTTGACAAGACATTTGCGCTCTATGAAGACATGATAGTTTTAGGAATAGTGAACGAAAAAAGTGTTCTGAATAAAGAAACCCTCGGCAAAGTTAAGAGAATAACAGATGAGATACTGAAGATCAAGGGCGTTGCAGCAAGAGATGTAAACAGCTTCCCGACGATCACAAATGTTACGGCAGAAAAGGGAATGCTGAGGGTAGCTCCTCTTATGACCGAAGTTCCTAAAACCGATAAAGAGGTTGAACATTTAAGAAAAATGCTCTTTGAAAATTCTCTGTTTATTAACCGGATTATTTCTAAAGACGGAAAGACCACTGCCATATATGTCCCGCTTGAAAAGGGCGCAAACGGCAAGGAGGTAGCAGACAGAATAAGGGGGGTAGTAAAGAAAGAAAAAGGCGATGAGAAATACTACATTGCAGGCGACCCCGTAGCAAGGGATACCTTCGGCTCGGATATGTTCAAACTCATGGCAATATTTGCCCCGATTGCAGGGATGGTCATGCTTGTTGTCAGGTATCTTATGTTCAGAGATCTCTTTCTTTCTGTTGCGCTGATGATGGATGCAATGATGAGCATTGTCTGGAGCATGGGCCTGCTGATAGCGCTCGGATTCCCTATCCACATAATGAGTTCGATGGCCCCTGTATTTTTGATGGCCATAGCTACGGACAGCATACACATCTTTAATGAGTTTTACTTCCGCTATAAAGAAAAGAGAGACAAAAAGGCTGCGATAATTGAGACGATGCATGCGGTAGGCCGTCCTGTGCGATATACGGCGCTGGCAACCGCAGCAGGCTTTGCCGTGCTTTTATTCATGAACATTATCCCTGTCAAGGTCTTTGGCGGCCTTATTGCGTTCGGCACCGTGATGTTAAGGGTTTTAAGCTTCAGCTTTATCCCTGCAATGTTTACCTTTGTAAAAGAGGAAAAGTTAGATAAAGCTTCCGAAGGCGAAGACATTTCTTTAAGCAAGACATCGCAATTTCTGAAAAACCTTGCCCGTCTCGGCGCGCATAGGCCCAAAACTATTGTCCTTGCCGGCGCTGCGCTTTTTGTAATAGCCGTCTTCGGCATAAGCAAGACTGTGGTGAATAACAATATGGTGGATTGGTTCAAGGAGAAGAGCGACATCCGGGTCGCCGACAGCGTGATGAACGGAGCCCTCGGCGGCACATCACTCGGCTATATTGTGGCGACCTCTCAGGAAGAAAATTTCATAAAAACACCGGAAGCTATGCGATACATAGATGGGCTCCAGAGGCATATCGAAAAACTTTCTGTTGTAGGGAAAACCACATCCGTTGTCGATTATGTGAAGAGGATCAACCGCGTGCTCCATGACGATGATCCCCAATATGACTCTATTCCGGATTCAAAGGCGGCAATCGGGCAGTATCTATTTCTGTTCAGCATGTCCGCAAAGCCTGCCGATCTGGACAATGTAATCGACTATCAGGCTGCGAAGGCAAATATATGGCTACAGCTCAAGACCTGGGACGCGCAGGCAATGCGCGATGTCATTGCCGCAGTCAATGAATATAAAAAAGCAAACCCCATGCCAATGGATCTGAAACTGGCCGGCACGGCATACTTCAACCTTGTATGGAATGAGGAAGTCCTGTGGGATATGGTCAAAGGTTTCACCATCGCACTCATCGTGGTGTTTGTAATCCTGCGCTTTAACTTCCATTCGTTCAGATGGGCCTTTGTGGGATATATCCCTCTTGTGTTCACCGTTATTCTCATCTACGGCGTCATCGGATTCATGGGCAAGGACTTTGACATGCCGATATCTGTCCTTTCCACGTTATCTTTAGGCATGGCGGTTGACTTTGCGATTCATTTCATAAGCAGATTCAGGCAGAGGCTGGCGGAAAATCCCCCCATCCCCCCTTTGACAAAGGGGGGCGAGGGGGGATTTGACCCAGCAATCATCACCGATGCCTTGTTGTGGACTGCTGCAAGGCCCGGCAAGGGAATAATGCGCAATGCAGTTCTTTTTGCATCAGCATTTTCTGTAATGCTCTTTGCGCCGCTTACGCCTTATATCACGGTAGGAGCGTTCATTGTGAGCATGATGCTGCTAAGCGCAGTAATGACAATATTATATATCCCGGCCCTAATTACCTTATTGCAGGGCTGGCTGTTTAAAGGAGGTGTAAGATGATGGAGAGGGTTCTCAGAGGAATGGCAGGTTTTATGGTATTAATAAGCATGGGATTGGCGCAGGTTCATTCTCCCAATTGGCTGATACTGACCGCCTTTATGGGACTGAATCTATTACAGTCGGCATTTACAAACTGGTGCCCGATGATGCCGGTGCTAAGGGCGATGGGGATAGATAAAAAAAATGAAAAGTAGAATGTCATTGACCAGAAAATACCCCCTCTCCCTAACCCTCTCCCGCGAGGGGAGAGGGGACTACTACACTTTTCCCCCTCCCTTGACGGGAGGGGGCGAGGGGGAGGGTGAATTTTCGTGAGCCATTGGCTCATGAGGATTCCCGTTTTCACGGGAATGACAGATAGTCTGGTGGACGGTTAAAAACAAGGAGGATTAAGATGTATAGATATCTGATTGTTTTGCTCGTAATGCTTCTGCCTTTTGAAGCCTTCGCAATAAGCGCGGAGGATGTGATGAAAAAATCTCAGGCCGCATTTCTTTATCAGGGCAAGGATTTCAAGGCGCGGG
>CAZHHV010000021.1:0-20140 GCA_964532335.1 uncultured Nitrospiraceae bacterium | reverse complement strand
TTCCGGCTTGTCCGGAATCTTTCCGAAGAAGGATTGCCGACAAGCGGCAATGACAATACTAAGGTTCTATGTCAACTTACGACAGACCATATTGCCCTTTGCCTTTTGAAAAGCATCCATTCATTATCCGCAGCAGTTACTGCCTGACTGCTCGTCGCAGTCACAGGAAGGCGGCCCTCCTGTTATCATGCCGTTAATTATTGCCGCTGCGCAGCCTACCCCTGAATTAACCCTTATAGCTCCGAATTCACAGTTATTAGCGCACGCTCCGCACTCCATGCACCTGTCCCTGTCAGTAACAAAAGCCTTTTTGTCTCGAATCAAAAAAACTTCATGAGGGCATACCTCAACACACTTGCCGCAGCCTGTGCATTTCTCCTGAAAAAATTCAAGTGTCACAACATCAGCTATATATTTCATCTGTAAATACCCCTCTTTGTCATGCTGGCTCTTGTCCGTTTGTCATTCTGGCTTGTCCAGAATCTTTCTTTAAGAGAGATTCCGAACAAGTCGGAATGACAGAAAAAGAAGCGGGAATGACATTTTGATTCGCTTTATACGACTCCCCACTGCGAGAGTTTGTATATGATTAATATTAACAGAGAAAGGGCTGTCGCAGTCAAATAAACAGGGACACCTATCTTAAGTTCTTTCTTCACGCCTGACATGCTTGTAAAGGTTGTAGAGCCTGTGAACTGAAGCGCTATGTATGAACTTGCAAGAGGGAAAAAGATATACGCTGCTACGAGAGGCAGCAGGCTTTTATAATACCAAAGACCAATGCCCTGTATTAAAACAAATACCGCAATGATGCCTGTCAGCCACCCCTTAACGGCAAAGGACCTGAACGGAATAAAAGGAAGCAGGAGAGGAGTTATGAAGGCTCCGATAAAAACAGACATCAACCCAAAAATCAGAAATGGCATGCCCCCTTCCCATGCGTCCTTAAATAAAATGCCTGACGGCTGGATTCCAAATAATAGCAGTATAATCAGACCAAAGAGCGGAAACTTTTTCATGGCAGGATTTATCTCCATCGGCGTAAGCACAAGCCTGTCCAGCATATTAAACCGCACCAATCGCATCTCAGGCATTTTGACATGCCCTGCCCTGATATAAGCATGGATGTCTTTTGCATGAACAGGCCCAAAGTAAACCCTGAAGCCTGTTCTTTGCTGGACTATCCGCGCATTGACCCCTACTGCGCCAAGCTGTGGGATAATTATTCTTCTGTGACTGACAACATTATGCAGATTGATTTCATTGATGCGGCTGATAAGTTCATCGGTTCCGAATGTGCCTTTGCCTGCAGCGCACCAGACATTGATGCCTTTTGTGTCAAGAACAATTATCCAGGCATCCAGCCCTTTTAATTCCCTTCTCAATATGTCAAAACTCAGCTTGTAGTTTGCCGTAACAAAGACATCTGATTCTATATCAGGCTCACCAACAGCATACAACCCCGGGTTGACTGTGTATCTCATGCGGAAAGAGCTTATCCTGCATTTGATTTGCCCAAAATGGTCAGTCCATGTCCACTCTGATGAAACTTTGCTGACTGCTCTCCTCGGCGAGTCGCCCAAGGCGACCGGCTGTCCTGCCGCTTTTTTCACCCCGAGCGGTCGGGGCAAGAAAGATAATTTTTCAATTCCCATTCTGCTTTATTCCTTTTCTATGCCCTTTATCGCCAGAAAGTTACAATTCTATCTTTTACTTTAAAACAGTATAATATATTTTGCCATATCCGATATTTTCTTTTGTATTGAACTTTCAGTGCCTGATGTTATTAAATATCTATGTATGTCTGAATTGACTCCTTTAATGAAACAATACTCAAGCATCAAAGAGAAATATAAGGACTGTATCCTTATGTTCCGGCTTGGAGATTTCTATGAGATGTTCGGCGATGATGCAAAGACAGCATCAAAGATACTTCAGATTGCCCTGACATCAAGAGACAAATCAAAAGAAGAACCTGTTCCGATGTGCGGCATACCGCACTTTGCATCAGAAACATATATAACAAAGCTGATTAAGGCAGGGCACAAGGTCGCAATATGCGAGCAGATGGAAGACGCCAAAGAGGCAAAGGGCACAGAAAAGGGAATAATCCAGAGAGACGTTGTAAGGGTAATAACACCGGGGACACACACACCGGAGCATCCAAAAGAAAACAACTATATCCTTAGTTTTTTCCCTGACGGCAAAAAAAACGGCATCGCAGCAGCCGATGTATCAACAGGAGAGTTCATTATTTATGAAACGACCGAGCCTATTGAGGATGAATTCAGCAGGTTTGAACCTAAAGAGATTCTATATCCCGACTCCCTAAGACAAGATATCCATTACTCGGAATCGCTAAAAGACTTTTACAGCACAGCTTATGAAGACTGGGCCTTTGACTATGCAGAAGCGTATAAAATTCTCTTAATGCATTTCAAAGTCTCGTCTCTGGACGGTTACGGATGCGAGGGCATGTCCGCTGCAATATCCGCTGCCGGCGCACTTATAAACTATCTCGCTAAAACGCAGAAAGAAAATCTGAATTTCAGAAAAATCTCAACAATAAATCAGACATCTTTTATGTTCCTTGATTCTGCAACGCAGAGAAACCTTGAATTAATCCACAATCTCAAAATCAGGACAGAGGAGAACACTCTCCTGTGGGCCATTGACGAGACACTGACGCCTATGGGGGGAAGATACCTCAGAGGATTAATCCTCAGGCCCTTCATAGACATAAGCGAGATACGAAAAAGACAGAATGCAGTAGAATACCTTGTCGAGGATTACGAACTGATTGAGGCGCTGCGCAGCAATCTCAGGAAGCTGCAAGACCTTGAAAGGCTGTCGAACAGGATTGGGGCAAAAAGCGCAAACCCGAGAGACCTGACAGCAGTAAAGAATTCCATAACGCATCTGCCTTCCATAAAGAAATCGCTTCTTTCTTCAAAAGACGTATACCTCAAGTCAACAGCAGACGAAATATCCGAATTCTCTTCACTAAAGTCATTGATAGAGTCGTCCATCATGGACACACCTCCGCTCAGCCTCAGAGACGGAGGGATTATCAAAAATGGCTATAACAAAGAGATTGACGAACTGAGGAAAATAGCAACAAGCGGGAAAGACTTCATCGCAGAGCTTGAGATGAGCGAAAAAAAGAAGACAGGGATTTCGTCCCTCAAGGTTGGGTATAACAAGATATTCGGATATTACATTGAGGTTACAAATGCAAACCTTGATCAGGTTCCTGAGCATTATATAAGAAAGCAAACCCTCGTGGGCGGAGAAAGATTTATAACGCCTGAGCTTAAAGAATATGAGTCAAAGGTCATAGGCGCAGAGGAAAGGCTGAAAAACCTTGAGTATCAGGCCTTCAATGAAATACTGAATGAGGCTCAGAAAGAGTCTCCGAACCTTGCAAGAACAGCCCATGCCATTGCAGCTTCGGATTTTCTGACATCACTGGCAGTTGTGGCAAAAAGGCATAATTACGTAAAGCCGCGTATAGACGAGAGCGGGATAATTGAGATAATGGACGGAAGGCATCCTGTGCTTGAAAGGATTCCCGGAGAAGAGCGGTTTATTCCCAACAGCATTTATCTTGATAATGAAAAACAAAGGCTTATGATAATCACAGGGCCCAATATGGCGGGAAAATCCACATACATGAGGCAGATAGCCCTCACAGTCCTTATGGCGCAGATTGGAGGTTTTGTCCCTGCCTCAGAGGCAAGGATAGGGATAGTTGACAGGATATTCACAAGAATCGGGGCGTCTGATTATATAACAAAAGGGCAGAGCACATTCATGGTTGAGATGATAGAGACAGCAAACATACTCAACAATGCCACATCAAAAAGCCTCATAATCATAGACGAGGTCGGAAGGGGCACAAGCACATTTGACGGAATAAGCATTGCATGGGCTGTCGCTGAATACATAGCCAGAACAATAGCGGCAAGAACTCTCTTTGCCACTCATTATAACGAACTTACCGAGCTTGCAATCACACTTGAAGGCGTAAAGAACTATAACGTGTCTGTTAAGGAATGGGGAGACGAAATAATCTTTCTCAGAAAGGTTGAGGAAGGCCCTGCCGACAAGAGCTATGGGATTCAGGTTGCCCGTCTTGCCGGTCTTCCGCTTGAAGTAATAGGGAGGGCGAAAGAGGTTCTTACAAACCTTGAAAAAGAAGAATTAAATGAGGCAGGAGAACCTAAATTTGCATCCCACAAACAGAAAAAGGGCACTGTTCAGCTTGACCTCTTTGGAGCAAAAGGGGATTCCCTGCCGCATTGGCTCGTAACTGAGCTGTCTGAGTTAATGAACACGGATATGGAAGCGCTATCTCCGGAAGATGCATTAAACAAACTCAAAGAACTGAAGAAAAAGTGGGTAAAATCCTGATATGCGTATTCCTACCGGTCATTCCCCGATTTAATCGGGGAATCCAGTCCCTTTGCTCTGGATTCGGAGCCTGCCCCGCACTTGATGCGGGGGTCAAGCCAGAGAATGACAATATATTAATTGCTTACAAATAGTCTGTTCATGATTTAAAGCCTTTCTTTAACTGTTTTATGATGGACAAAAATATTAAACCAATCCATGAGGTTATGACTAAAAAGAAGCGGTATTTCATAGAGAAAGGCTATCTGCTCATTCCTGCATTTATTCAGGTCTTAGTCTTCAGCATCGTCATTTTACTATCTCCATTCCTGCATTACTTAAAGTTAAACTTAAAGTGATTTCTTGCCCTGTTTGCGCTTCCCGGCATTGGATTTATATTCATAGAGATATCGCTGATACATAATGCAATACTAATTCTCGGAACCCCTTCTTTATCGGAAGCATTGCATATGCCGGAGCATTCATCTTCCTGAAAAGTCTCATCAGGGCATAAAAACAGAGACTTGTGATAAGGTATATACATGGCAAATTAGAATTAATTAAAAGTTCTCCATAGCCTTGAAGGGCTTAAAACAATGAAACCAAGCAGTCTTAAAATAAGCACCAAATTTTCCCTTGCCATTGCTCTCATCCTCCTCGTCTTCTGCGTCATCTTCTCTTTTCTCCTTTACACCCATCTGAAAGACAGGGTAATAGAAGACGCAGAGGAAAAGACCCTGATTATCATGACCCAAATCAGCGCTGTGGGAGACTATGTCAAGGAGGTGCTGCGTCCAAGGATGTATGATGTCCTCCAGAACATAAGCGATAAGGAGGACTTTGAGGACTTTATTGTAGAGGCCATGTCCACCACGCATGTGAGACTCGAGGTTATGTCGCGATTTAATAAGAACCTGCATGATTATGCCTACAGAAGGGTTTCTACAAAACCCCTCAACCCGAGGAATAAGGCGGATTCCCTCCATGAAGAGAAGATATCCTATTTTCAGCAGGACAGAAACAGGAAGTCCTGGAATGGCATAATCAAGATTGAAGGTCAGGAATTTCTCATGAGGGCAAGTCCGATAATCACTGAGACCGGGTGCCTTAAGTGCCATGGTGACCTTTCGCAGGCACCGAGGGGGCTTATTAAAAGGTATGGATTAAAGAACAGTTTTGAATGGAAGGAAGGGGATATTATAGGTGTCGAAACCGTTGCAATACCCCTTGCTGTTGCACTGAGCGAGATCAGGGGTATCGCCATCTCCACCTTTATTTTCGGCTTTGCCGCTCTCATCTTCCTCTTCATATCTCTGCAGGGCGCCTTCTGGAGCCTTGTCAGTAAGCCCCTGAACAGTTTGAAAGTTATATTTGAGGGAATAGCTAAAGGCACCGAGCCGCTGAATCAGAATGTCCCTATCACATCGAAAGATGAGATCGGGGAATTGACAGACTCCTTTAACCAGATGGCCAAACATTTATTTAATGCCCATGAAGGTTTGAGAAAGAGCGCCGAGACACTCCGGTCCATCTTTGAGGGCATCAGCGACCCCCTTGCCCTTGTAAATCCTGACTGTTCCCTTGAGATAACGAACCATGCATATCGTGAATGGGTGGCAAAGGGGATAGGCGCGGTTTTTACAAAAGAATGCCACTCAGAGAATTGTGATGCCGATACTTTATGCCCTGTATGCTTTCTCGAGAAGGCAAAAAGGGAAAAGAAGGCTGTTTCGGAATACTGGGAAGACTACGATGAAAAATTTTACTACATTCATCTCTATCCCATATTTGACGATAACGGGGAGGTCGTAAAGGCTGTCCATTATGTCAAGGATATAACCGACAGGAAGCAGATAGAAGAACAGATGAGAATGGCCGAGAAGCTGGCAGCGGTGGGACAGCTTTCAGCAGGTGTTGCCCATGAGATAAATAACCCCCTCGGAGGGATAAGGCTCTGTTTCAATAATCTCATGACCACAGAGATGGACAAGGATACAAAGAGGATGCATGTAGATGTGATAAATGCGGGCCTCACGAGGATACAGGACATAGTGAAGCAACTTCTTGACTTTTCCAAGAAGTCTTCCCTGAGCGTCTCCCCTGTATCCATAAATAGCCTGATAGAGAATGTGCTGAGGTTGACGGATTATCTCATATCGAAGAAGGAGATAAGGGTAGCGAAGGACCTTTCTACGGATATCCCTGAGATGATGGTTGACCAGAACAAGATGGAACAGGTATTTTTAAATATCATACTGAATGCTGTACAGGCAATGGATGGAAAGTCTGGCAAACTTACCATTGAGACAGTGTCAAATAATGGATATTGCGAAGTATCTTTTTCAGACACTGGCCAAGGCATACCATCTGATGCTTTACCACATATATTTGATCCGTTTTTCACTACCAAACCTGTGGGTGAGGGAACAGGATTAGGGCTTTCAGTAAGTAAATCCATAGTGGAGCAGCATAATGGTAAAATCACTTTTGAGATCTCTGAAAAGGGAACAAGGGTTACAGTAAAATTACCCCTGCCAAAATGAAAAACAGAATACTCATAATCGAGGATGAGCCAACGATGAGGCTCGGGATGAACCATTTCCTTTCATCAGCGGGTTATAATGTTAAAACCTGCGAAGATGGGGCAAAGGGGATATCCGTCATAGAAAAGGAGCGTTTTGACATGGTCATAACAGACCTTAAACTTCCCGGTTATGATGGTCTTGCGGTACTCAAGCGTATAAGGACGGTCTCCCCTGATACGGGTGTGATAATCATGACTGCTTATGCAGATGTTAAGACCGCTGTTCAGGCTATAAGAGAAGGCGCCTTTGACTACATTGCAAAACCATTTTCTAATGAAGAACTCCTGATTGCCATAGAGAGGTTTCTAAAATTCCAGAAACTTGAAGATGAAGTCACATATCTGAAAGAGACCCTGAGGGAAAAGGTCGAATTTGAGGATATAGTTGGAGTCAGTTCTGTAATTAAAGATATGTTTGATAGAATTACATCAGTGGCAGGGACAGATGTGCCCGTGCTTATTGCAGGTGAAAGCGGCACAGGCAAAGAGCTTGTTGCAAACGCTATTCATAGATTGAGTAAGAGAAGCACAAAACCGTTTGTCAAGATTAACTGCGCAGCTATTCCCGAAACCCTCTTTGAATCAGAACTCTTTGGACATGAGAAAGGGGCTTTTACAGGCGCAGCCGAGATGAGAAAAGGCAAGTTTGAGTTTTCAAACGGCGGGACAATATTTTTTGATGAAATTAGTGATATACCAATCTCTCTTCAGTCAAAGCTGCTTAGAGTGCTGGAAGACAACCTGATAACAAGGCTCGGAGGGAACTCTCTTATACATGTTGATGTCAGGAGCATTTATGCCGCGAGCAAAAACCTCAAGGAGTGTATAGCATCAGGCAAATTCAGAGAGGATTTGTTTTACAGAATAAATGTGGTGCCAATAACCATCCCGCCTCTCAGAGAAAGGAAGGAAGACACCCCTCATCTTATAGACCATTTTCTTAAACACTTTAAAGACAAATTCAACAAGGCTGATCTGAATATATCACAGCCTGCCTATGATGCCCTGCTATCTTACAGCTATCCCGGTAATGTAAGAGAACTTAAGCACGCTATTGAGAGGGCGATTGTGCTTTCAAAAGATGGTCTCATAGATGTAAAACACCTTCCTGATGAAATATCAGGGATTGATGAAAAAATCCCGTGTATTACAGAAGACCTCTCTCTTGAGGCGAGTGTAAGGTGTTTTGAAAAACAGAGAATCATCAAGGCGCTCAATGAATCAGGCGGAAAAAAAATAGAGGCGGCTAAGTCCCTTGGCATCAGCAGAAAGGTCCTGTGGAAAAAATTAAAAGAATACAGCATTGAATAGGCATCGGATGGGAACAACCTCTCATCTCATTCGTTCCCTATTGGGAACATTTACTATTAACTGCATTAAATTTTTTCTTAAAAAACAATCACTCTTTTAAATGGCATTGCAATTGCTATATTTAATTGCAATTGCTATATTTATTATTAGAAAGACTTTATCTTTGCTGAAAGGGGGTGAGTCCAGGATAAACCAATAGCTCAATGGAACTGTCAGGTGTCATCCTGACAATTTGGGTAATAACTAACGATTTAAGCTTATGCAGGAGGTAAAAAATGAACAAAGTGAAAGATTTTAAGTGATTTGTTGCATTATTTGTCGCTTTGCTGTTTGTAGTTCCCTCAGCATACAGCGCAGACTATGCAAATCCTCAGTTATTAGTGGCACCGGCAGACATAGAGAAAAACACGGGGAAGTGGGTAGTAATCGACTGCCGCGATAAGGAAGCCACCACTGATAAAAAGACAGGCGAGACATCTAAGGGATACACTGATGGACATATACCTGGCGCTATAACCCTTGGCGGCGATTGTGGAAAGGTCTTAAGGACAAAGGAGACAGCAACAGTTTTCGCTGACCCTGCAGATCCAAAAAAATATGACAAAAAAAAATATGAGGAGATGCTTGGCAATGCCGGAATCAGCAACGATAAGACTACTGTGGTTTATGCTGATGCAAAGAGGATTACCGGCGCATCTGTTGGTTTCTGGATACTCGAGTGGCTTGGCCATAAGGATGTCCGTTTCCTGAATGGCGGGATCGAGGCATGGGAGGCTGCGGGGAAGAAACTGGATACAGCAGAGACAAAACTTCCACCTGCAAAATATGTCGTCAAATTCCAGAAAAACAAAATCGCCACTACAGATGAAGTCCTCAAGGTTGCCAAAGGTAAAATCAAAAATGTTCAGATTGTGGACTCCAGAACAAGTGGAGAATATGCTGGCACTGATGTCAGGGCAAAGAGGGGTGGACATATCCCTAATTGCCTGTTGAATGTCTCCCATACAGAGACCTTTGATAAGAAGACAGGCATGATTAAGTCTGCCGATGAATTGGAAAAACTTTTCGGCAAGCTCGACAAAAACAAGAGGACAATACCTTACTGCCAGACAGGAACCCGTTCTACCCTTACATATTTACAGTACAGACTGTTGGGTTTCAAGTACCCGGCCAATTATGATGACTCGTGGATAATCTGGGGTAACACGGAAGATCTGCCCATTGAGAAGTAATTCACCAGATTAGGACTTGTTATGGCAAACGATAAAGGAAAAGAGACAAAAATCAGGTTTTAGTGATGCATCGGCTTTTAGTGTCGGTAACCTTGCCGTCTTTAAAGACGGCAAGGTAATAAAAGAGGTAATGCCGATATCAGGCGGATTCAATTGCCTGTTTTATCACTGTTTCTTTGAAGGATTATGTCAAAAATTATTTGTTAAAAAAGACTTGCTGTTTCTTAGTAAAAATGCGTATCATTTAAAAGCAAATCAATCAGGGGAAAGGGGGTGATGTGACTAAGTGCCCTGGAATTGAGGCATACTTATCGAGTAACCGGATTCAGTATCGCTAACATTAAATTCCATACAAACGGAGGGAAAGTTTATGGAAGAGAAATGTGCAGTTGAAAAAAAACGAGGACTGTCTGATCTGATTAAAAATGAAGACTGGCTTGCTGTCTGGTTAGGTTTTCTTATCATCATTATTATCCTCGCTGGTGTACGGCCCAAGATGCCGTCTTTCAAATGGGAAACAAGCGGTGAATTTGCAGCAACGATTGAAAAATCAAAGCCCAAGGCAGAAAAATTTGCGGCAGATGCTCAGTCTAAAGGCGAGACTGCCGTAGCCGAAGCATCAACAGCATTAAAGGCAGCATTGGATTCCGGCGACCGCGCAGGTATTGGAAGCGCTGCCAAAAAGCTCTCAGAAACTTCTAAAGCTGCCAAAGATGAAGGTATTAAGAAAAAAGGCGGAGACATTGGGAAAAAGATTAGCAGTTCTGCAGGAGCTCTTGCTGAAAAAGTCTTCTCCGGGGAAAACATTGGAAAGATTGCCATTATCGGAATTGCTTTCCTGATAATCTCTTCTATCGGCATCATTCTTATGGGCGGTAATGTCGGAAAGTATATTATCGGGTTTCCTGTCGTTTACATACTGGCAAATATTTCCCAGTTCATTTCAGGCAATTCCACTGTCAACTATTACGGATTGGAATATGTTATCTTTGCCCTGATTATCGGGCTCCTTATCAGCAATGTAATCGGAGTCCCGAAATGGCTCATGGAGGCTGTCAGAACAGAGTACTTCATAAAAACAGGACTGGTCATCCTTGGAGCAGGTATTCTCTTTAAAGAGATTCTGGAAGGCGGAGCCCTTGGAATAGTCCAGGCAATCTGTGTAGTAACGGTTGTCTGGTATGCGTGCTACTGGCTTTCAAAGAAATTAAAAGTGGATGAAGAATTTGCAGCTATACTCTCGTCAGCAGTCTCAATCTGCGGCGTCTCAGCGGCTATTGCAACCTGCGGAGCCATAGAGGGCGACAAAAAGAAACTGTCCTATGTTACATCCATTGTTCTTATCGTGGCAGTGCCTATGATGATAATAATGCCGTGGATTGTGAAGGCGTTTGGAATACCGGAACTTGTTGGAGGCGCATGGCTCGGAGGAACGCTCGATACAAGCGGTTCTGTTGTTGCAGCAGGCGCCCTGATAAGCGAGCCTGCAATGAAAACAGGCGTTATAGTCAAGTTCTCGCAGAATGTTCTGATAGGCGTGGCTGCGTTCATCCTTTCAATATGGTGGACAGTCAAGAAAGGAGCAGCAGGCGGACAGAAGGTAAGCGCAGGCATAATATGGGAGCGTTTCCCGAAATTCGTTCTCGGATTCATTATTGCCTCGATAGTCTTTTCGTTCCTGCTTGATCCTGCCACTGTAAAAGACACTAAGGGATTGTTAGGCGGAATGCGGACGGTCTGGTTCGCTCTTGCATTTACATCAATAGGTCTTGAGACACGCTTTAAAGAGCTTGTAGGCATGGAAGGCGGCAGACCCGCAGCAGCCTTTATCCTTGCACAGACTTTTAACGTCATCTGGACCTTGATTCTGGCATACCTTTTATTCGGAGGTTTCATATTCACGGTACCGGATATTAAATAAGATTACGATTGCCTGATAAAAGCGGGAGGGCAAAAGCCTTCCCGCTTTTTCATGCAAATTTATAATAAGACATCGGAGGAGATTTTTGGATTTAGGAATACTCGGTAAAATAACTTTTGACTTACATTTTCTATCCGCCCTGTTCAGTATCGTGATTATTGACCTTATCCTTGCAGGAGACAATGCTGTTGTCATTGCAATGGCAGTAAGGTCTCTGCCCACAGAGCAGAGGAAAAAAGGGATATTCTACGGCGCGGGCGCTGCGGTCTTATTAAGAGTTATAGCAACATTTTTTGTAGCCCAGCTGCTTACGATAAGTTTTATCAAACTTGTCGGCGGCATAGTAATATTATGGATAGCTGTAAAACTTTTTATTGAGGGTGTGCCTGAAGAAAATATTGAAAAACAAGCCGTAACAATCGCGCAGGCTGTGAAGGTAATAGTCATTGCTGATATCACCATGGCAACGGACAACATGCTTGCAGTGGGAGGCGCCTCTCACGGAAACCTGTTTCTCCTTATTTTCGGGCTTGGCTTAAGCATTCCCTTTGTTGTTTTTACAAGCAACCTTTTATCAATGCTCATGGACAAATATCCCATTATTATTTATATCGGCGCAGCAGTGCTCGGAAAAGTAGGCGGAGAGATGATAATTACAGATTCGTTTACTGTGAATATTCTTAACCCGGGCAAATTGTTTATATATTCTACTGAAGCTGTTTTTGCCGTTGGCGTCATAGTTGTTGGAAAACTCTGGATGAAGTGGCAGATATCAAGAGCAGAGAAAGAGGAGCATGTTCATGAAACAGATTAAACCCTACAATATAACTACGGAGGGGCAATGGCGATTTTAACCATATCAAGAGAATTTGGAAGCGGCGGCAGGGAAATAGGTCAGGCAGCCGCTAAGATTTTGGATTATGAATATATCAATAAAGAACGGCTGCTTGATGATATACGCACTGCCGGCAAAGAATGGGAAAAATACAGAAAGGACCTTGACGAACACTGTCCCACCATCTGGGAAAAATATGACTGGTCATTCAGAGGCTTTGGAGCACTGCTTCAAAGCCGCATATTGAATCATGCGCTTGACGACAAGGTAGTGATTATGGGAAGGGGCGGGAACTTCCTGCTTAAAGATATTCCCTATGCGCTCAGAGTCCGTGTAGTTGCTCCAATTGATAAGAGGATTGACAGAATCATGGAAAGAGAATCAGTGGATAAAGACACTGCACACTGGCTTGCGGAAAAGACAGACAGAGAAAGATCATGCTTGATCCATTTACTATACGGCAAACACTGGGATGACCATGCAGAATACGATATAGTATTTGATACAAGTGTCAAGACGCTGGATGAAATAGCAAATATTGTTAAAGATACGCTTTTAGAGAAAGAAAGATTTAATACAGAAGCGGCAAGAAAACTTCTTCAGATAAGGGCAACAGCAGCAAAAATAAAGGCGGAGATTCTTATAGACCACGGTTTATTTATCCCGACTCTTGATGTTTACCCTGAAGGAGAAAATCTCATCCTTCGTGGAGTCATACATAGTCCGAAGGAGCATAAAAAGATAGAAGATAAAGCAAAAAAGATCGCGGGAGATATACCTCTAAAGTGCGAGCTGCATTACAGGGGATGAGCAGATTTCTCTTGACTCAACTTACAGGAAGAAAATCAGGGACAGCGACCGTTTATAAGAAAGCATAAATAAGGACATCCAACAAACCGTTCAAGAGGGACACTGCATAAGGCTGGGATTACCTCATCTTCTTCCACACATGATAAATCCTCTGAAAAACCGTCACATGCGTTAGGACAAACATTACCAAGAGCACAGGCGTAAACCATCCTGTCAGCGCAGCAAAAATCAGAAGTATAATCCTTTCCGGCCTTTCCATAATGCCTGTCTTGCAATCTTCTCCTAACCCCTCTGCCCTTGCCCTTGCATAACTGATTAAAAATGCGCCAACCACTGTGCCAAGGCTCAGGAAGGCGCCGCTATGTTCGCCTCTTGAGGCAAGATACCAACCAACTCAAAGAAAAAGAAACGCATCTGAATATCTGTCAAGCACTGAATCAAGAAAAGCTCCGAACTTTGTAACTTTATTGTTCACCCTCGCAGAAACGCCGTCAAGCATGTCAAACAAACCGCCAATGAGAATAAGCAAACCTCCGAGCTTTATGTTATAAGGGATGACTAATGCGGCAATGGCTGTAATTATAAAACCTGTTATCGTAAAAATATTCGGATGGATTCTGATTCTTTTGAGGATCGGGCTGAGAGTATCGTCTAAGAAATGGCCAAGCTTTGCGCCAATCATCTATCCCTTTTTCCTCCAATAAATTCTTCCAGCATATTGCGCGCCTCTTCATCGGAAAATTGCTTGATGGGATGTTTCATAAAATACGCAGAGGAAGAAACAAGCACACCGCCTATCTTTCTGTCGCGCGCAATCCTGCAGCATCTTATGGCATCTATAACAACCCCAGCGCTGTTTGGCGAATCCTCCACAGACAGCCTGAGTTCAAAGTTAAGAGGGATATTTCCAAACCCCCTTCCTTCCATCCTTAAGAAACACACCTTGTTATCTTTAAGCCATGGAATATAGTCTGAGGGTCCAATGTGTATATTATCGGCATCCAGCGGATTCTCAAGCTGGGACTGAACTGCATCTGTCTTTGAAATCTTCTTGGATTTCAGCCTTGTATGATTAAGCATATTCAGAAAATCAGTATTGCCGCCGACATTCAATTGATACGTGTTGTCAATCTTTACTCCTCTGTCAATGAACAGCTTTGTAAGCATCCTGTGTATTATTGTTGCGCCTATCTGGCTCTTGACGTCATCTCCTATAATTGGAATGTTTTTCTCTTCAAAGCGCTTTGCCCACGACCTGCTGGATGCTATAAAGACAGGCACACAGTTAACTAAACTCACGCCGGTTTTCAGACATGCCTCTGCATAAAAGGCAGTTGCCTTCTCAGAGCCTACAGGCAGATAGCTTAAGAGTATCTCTGCTCCGCTCTGCTTTAAAACTCTTGCAACATCACACGGTTTTTTATCAGCAGCAACAAATCTGCGTTTCTCAGGATAATCCTTCATGTGCTGTGATATGCCGTCCAGTATTTCTCCCATCTTAACGGTAACAGGATAGTCATGAAGCTTTTTGTTGAATACCTTTGTGCAATTTGGCTCTGCAAAAACTGCTTCTTTCAGCGGCCTGCCCACTTTTCTCTTATCAATGTCAAATGCAGCGACTATGTCTATATCAGCAGGCCTGTATCCTCCGAGGTTATAATGCATCAGACCCAATGACTTGTCAGGATGCCTGTCTCCCAAGCTTTTATAATATTCAATCCCCTGTATCAGAGAGCTTGCACAGTTTCCGACTCCGGCAATCGCAATGCGTATCTTTCCTTTCATATTTTTCAAGAACCTCCCTACGGGTCGTATAGACCATTCATCTCGCTATGTTTTGGTCGGGGCGACCCGATTTGAACGGGCGACCACTCGCACCCCAAGCGAGTGCGCTACCAGGCTGCGCTACGCCCCGATTTACTGAATCTTACTCAGGATTTCTTTGAGCCTTTTCCTTACATGTTCCATGATTTTATCCGGCGGTGGGGTATCAGCCGCTTTAGACTCTGCGGCATGCCTGACATCATAGGAGGTGTTTTCTCCAAACCTTTTCCTTACGCCTTCAATAGTATATCTCTCCTGATAAAGAAGCCTTTTTATCTCCAGAATAAGTTCAAGGTCTTTTTTAACATACACTCTCTGACCGGACTTATTCTTTCTCGGTTTTAAAAAAGCAAATTCAGTCTCCCAGTATCTCAGCACATAAGGCTCAATCTCCGCAATCCTGCTGACCTCTCCTATCTTATAAAAGAGCTTATCAGGCATAGGATTTCGGGCTTCGACAGTTTTAACAGAATGTTTATACATGCCTTACTCTATTATTAACTTTAATTTGTTGCTTGCCCTGAATGTAATTACCTTGCGCGGCGATATCTCAAGGTCTTCGCCGGTCTTGGGATTTCTTCCCCTCCTTGCGGCCTTTTTCCGGACATGGAAAGTCCCAAAACCGGAAACCTTTACAGACTCGCCTTCTTTAAACGTCTGCTTGAGTGTGTCAAATATTATTTCAATGATGTCCTGCGCCTCTTTTTTAGACAAGCCTACCTTTTCAAATATCGAATCCGCAATGTCAGCCTTTGTCATATTTACTCCTTAAACCTTATATTATTTAGAACACTAATTTTCTTAATTATATTAAGGAGATAGGCTCTTGTCAAGAAGAAATTGGTTTAAATCTAAAAATAGCCAATAATCCGGTCTCTGTGCTATTATAACAACGAGGAATTTTATGGCATACAGAGATCTCAGAAATTTTATAAATCTGCTTGAAAAAAGAGGGCTTTTGCACCGCATAAATGCAGAGGTTGACCCCTTGCTTGAGATATCCGAGATTACAGACAGGATGTCAAAGAGCCCTAACGGCGGAAAGGCATTGCTGTTTGAAAATGTAAAGGGATCTTCTTTTCCTGTTGCCGCAAACCTATTCGGCTCATTTGAAAGGATGTGCCTCGCTCTTGAAGTAAGCAAACTTGATGACGTAGCAAAGCGCATAGAGGACTTGCTTAATCAAGCGCCTCCGAAGACATTTCTTGAAAAGATTGCAATGCTTCCAAAACTGATTGAGCTTTCGCAGTATCTTCCTAAATATGTTAAAAGCGCGCCATGTCAGGAGGTCATAGAAAAAGACAACCCCGACCTTTCAAAATTTCCAATAATAAAATGCTGGCCTCATGACGGGCAGGCAAATACAGCAATCAGCGGTCAGCAGTCAGCAATCAGCAATCCAGAGAACGAGGGGAGGTTCATTACGCTGCCGATGGTCTTTACAAAAGACCCTGAGACAGGAAGGCCCAACTGCGGGATGTACCGCATACATATATACGATAAGAAAACAACAGGGATGCACTGGCATATACATAAGGACGGAGCACGGCATTATGAAAAATATAAAAAGCTTGGGCAGCAAATGCCTGCCGCAATTGCCGTTGGAGGCGACCCTGCCGTAATCTATTCCGCAAGCGCGCCCTTGCCTGAGGCTATAGACGAGATGCTCTTTGCAGGTTTTCTGAGAAAGGCTCCGGTAGAAATGGTGAAGTGCGTAACAATTGATATTCAAGTCCCTGCCAACAGCGAGCTTGTCATTGAGGGTTACCTTGAACCCGGAGAGATGCGCATCGAGGGGCCCTTCGGAGACCACACAGGTTTTTACTCTGCCGCAGAACCCTACCCTGTCTTTCATGTGACATGCATCACGCACAGGAAAGACATGATATACCCTGCAACGCTTGTAGGGAAACCTCCGATGGAAGACTGCTATATGGGAAAGGCAACCGAGAGAATCTTTCTTCCATTACTGAGGCTGGATTTCCCTGAGATACAGGACATGAATCTTCCGATGGAAGGCGTATTCCATAACTTTGCTTTAATCTCAATAAAGAAAAGCTATCCGGGCCATGCAAAAAAGATAATACACGGGTTATGGGGAAAGGGACAAATGACGTTTGCCAAGCTGCTCATCGTTGTTGATGATGATGTTGACGTTCAGAACCTTTCATACACTGCGTGGAGAGTGCTTAACAATGTTGACTGGAAGAGGGATGTTGTGATTTCAGAAGGCCCACTTGATGCGCTTGACCATGCCGCAAACTGGCCGAAATACGGGGCAAAGATGGGCATAGATGCTACAAGGAAGACGCGTGAAGAGGGGATGATGCGCGACTGGCCGGAAGAGATTCATATGACAGAAGAAATTAAGAAACTTGTTGATAGAAGATGGAAAGAGTATGGATTTTAATTTTAGCTTTTAGCTGATAGCTTTCAGCTGACAGCTAAAGAGAGGAATATTCAGCTTTGGCGCAATGCCAGGGAAAAAACTGAAGGCAAATTAATCAATTATGTCTCGTATTTTCATAACATGGCTCATAAACACAATAGCAATAATGCTTGCTATTAAATTCGTTCCGGGAATTACCTTTTCCGGAGAATGGTGGGGAATCCTGCTCACAGGAGTTGTCTTCGGCATTGTAAATACATTCATACGCCCGCTCGTAAAGTTCTTTACCCTGCCGCTTCTCATATTCTCACTCGGACTCTTTACATTTGTGATAAATGCCGCAATGCTCGGCGTCACTTCATGGGTATCGGAAAGAATGAATCTGGGTTTTCATGTTGAAGGTTTTAAGTCTGCCTTCATAGGAGCGTTTCTCATCAGCATCGTAAGCCTGGCGCTCTCCTGCCTCGTTCACCCCGTTACTCCCCGCCCTGAAGGGCGAGAGAATTAATGGGCTGAGGGTTGGGCTTTGTGGAGTAACGGGGTGAACGGAGGAGACAGAAAACGGCATCCGGAAAGCTGAGAGTTTTTTATATGTTTTTCTCTTGTTTACTCTGTCCGGCAGGTATAAAATATAAAACTTAGAGAACCAGCAAAGGCAATCACAATGGAAAAACAATCACAGACAAAGGGTATAATCAGGTCGCTTGGCCTTGTCTTCGGTGACATCGGCACAAGCCCTATATATACGGTTACTGTAGTATTTCTCCTCCTGAAGCCTACGCATGATAATGTTATCGGCATCCTGTCTTTGATAGTCTGGACACTTTTAACCCTTGTCACAGTGCAGTATGCCTGGCTTGCCATGAGCCTGAGCAGAAGGGGCGAAGGCGGGACAATTGTTTTACAGGAGATACTCACATCTCTTCTTTCCTCTAAAAGAAGTGCAGGCATTGTCCTTATAATTTCAATCGTAGGGATTTCTCTTCTTATCGGAGACGGCGTAATCACGCCTGCCATCAGCATACTGAGCGCAGTGGAAGGTTCCCGTTTAATACCAGGACTTGAAGGCATTTCAAAGACGGCAATTATCCTGATAGCCTCGATGATTGCCATTATACTATTCTCATTTCAGCGCAAAGGGACAGAGAAAGTTGCAGGCGCATTCGGGCCTATTATGGTTGTATGGTTTACATCCCTCGCAACAGTTGGCATTTTATCTATTCTCGAATCGCCGGAGGTCTTAAAGGCGTTTAATCCGTACTGCGGGATAAAATTTCTATCAGATAATGGTTTTATAGGATTCATAGCCCTCGGAGAGATAATCCTCTGCGCAACAGGCGGCGAGGCATTATATGCAGACATGGGACATCTTGGCGGGAAACCTATACGCCAGGCATGGTCAGGAGTCTTTATCGCCCTTGTACTTAATTACCTTGGGCAGGGGGCATTTTTATTAAGATATCCCGAGACAAAAACTGTACTCTTTGAAATGGTTCTCCATTACACAAAAGGTCTGTATACTCCTTTTCTGCTGTTAAGCATCACAGCAACTGTAATAGCCTCGCAGGCAATGATAAGCGGCATGTTCTCAATAGTCTATCAGGGGATAAACACGAGAATTATGCCCATGTTTAAAGTGGATTATACATCTACTGAGAGAAGATCTCAGATATACCTCGGGTCAGTAAACTGGTTTTTGCTTATTTCAGTGATCTTTATCATGTTCGAGTTTCAGGAATCAAGCCGTCTTGCTGCCGCCTATGGTCTTGCCGTTACAGGGACCATGTCACTCACCGGCATAATAATGACATGGATATTCCACAAAAAGAAACAGCCTCTTCTTGCGCTCATTTCGCTACTGGTTACATTTGTTGACATGGCATATCTTGGCGCCAACTTCTACAAGATACCTCACGGCGGCTACTGGTCGCTCATAATTGCCTCAATACCATTTGGAATGATAATCCTTTATACAAAAGGACAGAAAAGGCTTTACAAAAACATGAACTTCATGCCGTTAGAAGAATTCCTCCACAAATTTACCAGAGTATACCAGACGACAGAGAGGATTGAGGGGACAGCGCTATTTCTTATAAGAGATGCAAAGGAGATTCCGTTTTATATAACACAGACTATGTTCTATCACGGCATCATGTATGAAGATAATATATTTATCTCGATAATCAAGCGGGATGACCCATTCGGGATTACGAGCTTCTTCAAGCCAGACCTCGCACCCGGCCTCAGGGTATTCGAGATACAGATGGGGTATATGGAGGTTGTTGACATCGAGGAAGAACTTAGAGGCGTAGGGATTGAGGAGAGGACTGTATTTTATGGGGTTGAGGAGATAAGCACGATGAATCCAATCTGGAAGGCATTCTACTTCATCAAGAGAAACACCTCAACGTTTATTCGTTTCTATCAGTTCCCGCCTAAAAAGCTTCACGGCGTCATTACAAAGGTGGAGTTATAGTATGCGCGATAAATGCGGCGGCGCAGCAAATCTGAGAACCCCTATCCTTAAGGTAAAGCGGTGTCCTGAGTGTGATGCCGATGTGGAAATCTTTTCAACTGATATTGAGACAAGATGCGGCAAATGCGGATTTATCATATACAATGAGATTGAGTCGTGCATTCAGTGGTGCAAATACGCAAAGGAATGTGTTGGAGAAGAACTCTACACGAAATTGAAGAAACAATAAAAGCACTTTAATCACTTTTACGACAGGCATGTGGGCTGAAAAAGCACACATTACGTAAGAAGGCTGTGGCTGGATTGCCTACGGCTCGTAGAGAGGCAAGATTCACGGGTCTGTCAGAATAGGGGCTGAAGTCGCAA
>CAZHHV010000020.1:0-20195 GCA_964532335.1 uncultured Nitrospiraceae bacterium | reverse complement strand
AAACACGTTGAGTCAGCGAGCCTTCGGTAACATTTTATTATGAGTCAACTGGCTTGAAAAAATGACGTGCAGGTCTTGCAAATAGAGATATGATAAAATAGTACAGTGGAGGTTTTTGATTAGATGAAAAAACTTGATTTGCTTATTAAAAACGGCACTGTTTTTGACGGCACAGGCGGAGAGCCTTTTGTGGCTGATATCGGTGTTGTAGGAGATAGAATAGCGTTTATAAAAAAGCTATCAGCTATCAGCTATCAGCTATCAGCGGTTGAGGCGGAAAAAACGATAGATGCAAGGGGATTGGCTGTTGCTCCGGGTTTTATTGATACGCATGCTCATTCTGAGTTTACCCTTCTTGCCGACCCTCGCGCAGAGGGAAAATTATCACAGGGCATTACAACGGAGATAAACGGCAACTGCGGGCTCTCTGCGGCGCCGCTTTACGGAGAGGCATTTGAACACCGCGAAAAAGACCTCAAGGAACTCGGAATAAAAGAGCGGTGGTCAACCTTTGAGGAATATTTCAGGATACTTGAAGGCAGAGAGATCGCTTTAAACTTTGTCACGCTTGCAGGACACGGGAATATCAGAGCATCCGTTATAGGCTATAAAGATAAGAAACCAACCGCTTCTGAATTAAAGAAGATGCAGGTTCTTTTAAAAGAATCAATTAACGAGGGCGCAGCAGGACTTTCTACGGGACTTATTTATCCGCCCGGAATCTATTCCGATACAGAGGAACTGATTGAATTATGCAAGGTCTTACCCCCCCTTCGCCCCCCCTTGGTAAGGGGGGGATGGGGGGGTGGTATCTACACTTCTCACATGAGGAGCGAAGGCAAGGGGCTTATTGAATCAATAAAGGAGATAATCCGCATTGCAAAAGAAGCAAATATCAAAGTTCACATATCGCATATTAAAACAAGCGGGAAAGAAAACTGGGATAAGATAGATGAAGCAATAGCGTTAATAGAAGATGCAAGGAGAAAAGGAATTCGGATTACATGCGACAGGTATCCTTATACAGCATCAAGCACAGACCTTGATACGATACTGCCGTCATGGACTTATGAAGGCGGCGCAGAAGAGGAATTAAGACGGTTAAAGAGTTCGCAAGTTCTGGAAAAGATAAAAAAAGAGACACTGCAAGGACATCCTGATAAAGAATATTGGGAGAAGGTAAGTGTTTCAACTGTATCTTTGCAAAAAAATAAGTGGATGGAAGGCAAAACTCTGTCTTATATTTCAAGAAAGATTAATAAAAGTCCGGTTGATACGCTTTTTAAGATTTTGATAGAGGAAAAGCTGAGGGTTGGCGCAATATTTTTATCAATGAGCGAGGACAATCTTAAGCGATTCCTGTCTTTGCCTCATGTAATGATAGGCTCTGACAGCTCTGCAAGAAGCGTGTCAGGTATTACTCATAGCGGAAAGCCTCATCCGAGGGGATTTGGAAGTTTTCCGAGATTTCTTGGAAAATATGTCAGATATAAGGGGCTTATGAGCATGAGCGAAGCAATTTATAAGATAACGATGCTTCCTGCCATGACATTCTGCTTAGAAAAAAGAGGAGTCATAAAAAAAGGCGCATTTGCGGATATTGTTGTCTTTAACCTGCAAAAGATAATTGACAGGGCTACTTTTGATAAACCGTTTCTGAAGCCTGAAGGAATTTACTATGTGATTGTGAATGGGAGTCCTGCTATATGGGAAAGTGAATGCACAGGGGCGGCAACGGGGAAAATCTTAAGACGTAAGGGCTGTTTACCCCGTTAGAAGTCCAAACTTCTAACGGGGTAAACCGAAAAAGCTGTGACGTTGACAAAGATTACAGCTAAACAATATAATTAATAAATTATTGAGAGCTTAAGGAGGCTTGTAATGGGAGAGGGTATGGTAGAACTCACGACTTCTACATGGGATAAAGAGGTTCTTCAGGGTCAGGGAGTGGTTATGGTTGATTTCTGGGCGGTATGGTGCGGGCCTTGCAAAATGATTGCGCCCACAGTTGAAGAACTGGCAAAGGAGTATGCCGGAAAAGTAAAAGTCGCAAAGCTGAATACAGATGAAAACCCTGATATTGCAAGCAGGTATAAAATAATGGGAATTCCGACAATCATGTTCTTTAAGAACGGCGAAAGAGTAGACCAGGTTGTAGGGGCAGTGCCTAAGACACAGCTTAAATCCAAGATAGATTCTTTACTCAGCGCTTAGCTCTACGCTGAAAAATCTGATTCATAGAGGAACAAATCAAGTGAAAAGCATTTTTGCGGTTATTGTTATCGCATTTCTGGTGTTTTCTCCGGCGGCGTGCAAGAAAAAAGAAGTGGGAATGGAGGCCGCGCCTCCGTCCATAGGGGATATAGCGCCTGACGTTACATCAAAGGACGTGAATGGAAATACGGTAAAGCTCTCTGATTATAAGGGCAAGGTGGTTCTGATTGAGTTCTGGGCTACATGGTGCGGCCCATGCAGGGAACTTACCCCTGTGCTTAATAAGATTTATGAAAAGTATAAGGATAAGGGATTTGTAGTGCTTGCCTTAACACCTGAAGAAAATACAAATACGGTAAAGTCCTACATAAAAGAAAACAATGTAACATACCCCGTGCTAATCACTGACATGAAAACAACAAGACGGTATGGCGTAATCAGCATTCCTGCGAGTTTTCTGATAGGCAGGGATGGCAGGGTTGCAGAAAAGCATTTGGGCATAACCCGGGATATTGTGCAAGAGCTTTCATCCTGGATAGAAAAACTTCTTTAAAAGCCATGTTTGACTCACTTACCGAAAAACTCGAATCAATATTCAGGAAACTCAAGGGCAGGGGGCTTCTTAAAGAGGAAGATGTTGATGCAGCCTTAAAAGAAGTCCGTCTCGCGCTTCTTGAGGCTGACGTAAATTTCAGGGTTGTAAAAGACTTCATTCTTAAAGTTAAAGAGAAGGCGGTAGGCAGGGAAGTTCTTGAAAGCCTTACCCCCGGGCAGCAGGTCATAAAGATAGTTAACTATGAACTCTGCGCTCTTCTGGGAGGAACAAACACTAAGATACAGCTTTCTCCGAATCCTCCTACAGTTATTATGATGGTGGGCCTTCACGGTTCGGGAAAGACTACAACCTCGGCAAAACTTGCAAGGTTCTTCAAAAAAGAGGGCAGAAGGCCGATGCTTGTTGCCGCTGACCTTCAGCGCCCGGCTGCAATAGACCAGCTTATAACACTTGGTTCTCAAATAGAAATACCTGTTTTCCACTCAAGGGATATAAAAGACCCTGCGGCGCTCTGTAAAGAATCGTTAAATAAAGCTCTGGTTGATGCAAGAGATGTATTAATACTTGATACAGCAGGCAGGCTACATATTGATGACAGCCTCATGGCAGAACTCAGGCGCATAAGAGATGCTGTTCCACCTAAGGAGACCATATTTGTTGCTGATGCAATGACAGGACAGGATGCCGTGAATATAGCAAAAAGTTTCAACGAGCAGATTGGCGTTGACGGGATAATACTCACAAAGATGGATGGCGATGCAAGGGGCGGAGCCGCAATCTCCATAAGGGCCATAACAGGCAAGCCGATAAAGTTTATAGGAAGCGGCGAAAAAATTGATATGCTCGAGCCGTTTTATCCTGACAGGATTGCTTCAAGAATTCTCGGTATGGGCGATGTGCTCAGTTTTATAGAACAGGCACAGAAGACTTTTGAACAGAAGGAGGCTGAAAAACTTCAGGAGAAGCTTTCATCCGAATCATTCACATTTGATGACCTGAAGGAACAGTTAAAGAAAATCCGCAGCATGGGACCTCTTGAGAATATTCTGAATATGATACCCGGCGCCAATAAGATGAAAGGGCTTGCGGTGGATGACAGGGAGCTTGTAAAGGTAGAGGCGGTGATAAACTCCATGACGCTGGCTGAAAGAAGAAACCACAACCTTTTGAACGGCAGCAGAAGGAAAAGGATTGCGATTGGAAGTGGAACCACGGCAGCCGATGTCAACAAGGTAGTTAAGCAATACGTTGAGCTGAAAAAGATGCTGAAGATGTTTAAAGGGGGAAAGGGGTTCAAGCTGCCTAAGTTTTTGCCTTTCTGATGTTGACAGTTTACACTCTTTCTGATAAGCTTAAAATCCAGTAGATTTAATTGAAAAGGGGAGGTGAAGTTTTGGTAAAAATCAGGTTAAGAAGATTAGGAGCCCATAAGAGACCCTTCTACAGAGTGGTTGTAGCTGATTCGCGGACAAAAAGAGATGGGCCTTTCATAGAAATTCTTGGAACGTATGATCCGCTCAAGGAACCTTCTGAGATAAAGATTAATTTGGAGAAGGCAAGGCACTGGTTGCAGCGAGGAGCGCAAACTACCGATGTTGCTAAAAAGCTTTTGCAAAGGGCTGGACTGTAATTCTACGAGTCATAGACAGTCCTAAATTCCTATGGAGGTGGCGAGGATGAAAGAATTGATTGAGAGAATGGCTAAGGCTCTGGTTGACAAGCCGGAGGATGTTGCAGTTTCAGAGGTTGTGGGGGAGAAAACCACTGTTTTTGAACTTAGAGTTGCGCAGACCGACCTCGGAAAGGTCATAGGAAAACAGGGAAAGACAGCGCGTGCAATGAGAACAATACTCAGCGCATCAGGCACTAAAATAGGCAAGCGCTGCGTTCTTGAAATATTAGAGTAAGCTATAAAAAAGAAATCTACAGGCTGTGAAAAATGACACAAAGAGAGGGGATATGCCCTCTCTTTTTATTTTTCTCAGCTGAAAAACTTTATGGTAAAACGTCAAAAAGAATACAGCCTGACATCTCATGGTAAATAAACAAACTCTCCTTTCATTTTTCAGAGAAAAGACGAAAAAGCCGTTGAGTTTTAAGGAAATAGTCAGCCTTATGTCATTAAGCCGTTCCGAAGCCCACGCATTAAAAAAGGTTCTCAGACGAATGCTTCAGGATGGCGATATCGTGCTTACAAGAAAAGGCCTTTATGTCCCTGTAAGTGATGTTGATCTGATGACAGGTTATTTTGAGGCGCACAAGGATGGTTACGGTTTTGTTATCACGGAAAAGCCGGGAGAACGCGATATATTCATACCTGCCCGAGCAACCTCCGGAGCAATGGACAATGACAGGGTTGTTGTGAGGATTGAGAACCGGCAAAAACGGGATGGAACAATAATAAGGATACTTGAAAGGGCTCATGTCAAAGTAGCAGGCAGGCTTGAAATCGAAAATGCCGTATCTTGTGTGAGGCCCAAAAACAAATCTATTGCATTTGACCTTTATGTCTCGCCTAATGACAGGGGCAGCGCCAGAAACGGCGATACTGTTGTTGCTGAGATTCTTAATTATCCTGCGGACAGAAAGCCTCCTTCGGGAAGAATTGTAAAAGTAATAGAAAAGCCCGAAGACCCTGCATCAGAAGTTGAGGCTATCATAGATGAATTCAGTATCCCGCGAAGATTTCCGAGAAATGTTGCTGAAGAAGCAAAGAGAATTTGGCGTATCGCTGCTGTCATTCCGAGCGAAGCGAAGGAATCTCGTTTGAGATTGCTTCGCCCCGACTTTATCGGGACTCGCAATGACAATGTGCGGATGCCTTACGACATCGCTGAAGAAAAAAGAAAAGATTTAAGAGAGCTTCCTACGGTAACAATTGACGGTGAACGCGCAAAGGATTTTGATGACGCAGTTTCCATTAAACTTACAGAACGCGGTTATAAGCTCTGGGTGCATATCGCTGATGTCGGATATTATGTTCCATGGGATTCGGATATTGATATTGAGGCAAGGAAGAGAGGCACAAGCACATATTTCCCGGACAGGGTGATTCCAATGCTTCCGAATGAGCTGTCCGAGGATCTGTGCAGCCTGAGACCTGAGGTGGAAAGGCTTGCATTCACGGCAGAGATGGACTTTGGCAGGCATGGCGAAAAACTCAATGCAAAATTTTATCCGAGCCTGATAAAGAGCAACGAGAGGATGACCTATACATCTGTAAGGAAAATCCTTGTTGATAATGACAGACACGAGCGCAAAAGATATGATTACCTTCTAAGTGATTTTGAACTTATGACTGAGCTCTGCGGGGTCCTGAGAAAAAAGAGCCTTGAAAGAGGAAGCCTTGATTTTGACCTTCCGGAACCGGAAGTCCTGCTTGATATGCAGGGCAGGCCGGAGGCAATAGTAAAGGCTGAGAGAAATTTTGCGCATATCATTATTGAGGAGTTTATGGTCGCGGCAAACGAGGCTGTTGCGGAATATCTTGCGGAACTCGAAACGCCGACCCTTTACAGGATACACGAAGAGCCAGACACTCAAAAAATGGAAGGGATTCTGAGATATGTAAAACCTTTGCGCGGCACGGTGCATGGCGTGCGTTACGAGCCGAAAAACTTCTCTGCGCTGCTCAGAGAAGTAAAAGGCAGGCCGGAGGAAGAAATGGTGAATTATATGGTTTTGCGAAGCCTTAAGCAGGCAAGGTATTCTCCTTTGAACGCAGGGCATTTCGGCCTTGCGTCAGGACATTATACACATTTCACATCTCCGATAAGGCGCTATCCGGACCTCGTGGTCCACAGGATATTACGAGAAGTTTTGCATAAGAAGCACATATCAGAAAGAAGAAAACAGGAACTGGAGACAATGCTGCCTGATATCGCATTCAACTCTTCAAGGACGGAGCGCCTCTCCGGCGAGGCTGAGAATGCGGTTCTTAATGCTATGAGGGTGTGGTTTATGAAAGATAAGGTGGGAGATGAGTTTGAAGGAAGGGTTGTCAATGTCACGCCTTACGGACTGAAGATTAGGCTAAAGGATTTTTATGTTGAGGGTTTTCTCCATGTCTCGTATATGACCGATGATTTTTATGAATTTAACGAACGAACTATGATACTTTACGGCAAAAATAAGAAGCGCTCCTTCACGATAGGAAAGGAATTAAAGGTGAAGGTTGACAGGGTAGATATGGAAGAGAGGGCGATAATCTTCGGGGTTTAATCTAATCCTTTTAACTCCGCTGCATCTTTTTTACCTATCTCTCCCTGCGAGCCGTCTTTTAAATTTTTCCACTTAAGCATTCCTGACTGCAATTCGTCATCACCGATTATAAAGACATAGTTTGAGCCGAGTTTGTCAGCCCGCCTTAGCTGGCTTTTCAGGGAGGCGCTGTCATAGCCGAGTTCAGCCTGTATATCTTTTGCCCTGAGTTGTTCAGCAATCAGAAGTCCTTCAGCGCCGGCTTTATTGCCGATTGCGGCTATAAATACTTTTGGCGCCGGAATGCAAAATTCAGGATTCGCATTTTTGATTATTTCAATAAGTCTTTCCATGCCGATTGCAAAGCCTATTGCAGGCGTAGGAGGCCCTCCGAATTCCTCAACAAGCCTGTCGTATCTTCCTCCTGCCGCAACTGTCTTCTGAGCGCCGAGGTGTTCGCTTGTTATTTCAAATGTGGTCCTTGTGTAATAATCAAGCCCCCTGACCATGCCGGGATTGACATTGTAAGTGATGTGAAGGATATTCAGGAGAGATAAGAATTCTTCAAAGTGCGACTTACATTCTTTGCACAGGTAATCCGTTATTTTTGGAGAGCCTTTTCTTAGTTCAGCGCATGCACTGCTTTTGCAGTCAAGAATTCGCAGCGGGTTATTGCTGTATCTCCTGTTGCAGTCAGGGCAGAGGTCCGCAACCTTGGCAGAAAAAAAACTTACGAGCGCTTTTTTATAATCAGGCCTGCATTTTTCACAGCCTATGGAATTAACCTCGAATTGGAGTCCTTTCAACTGAAGTTTTTCAAGGAAGAGTTTCAGCATGGAGATAATCTCTGCATCAAGTTTCGGCTCGGCTGCTCCGAAGGCCTCAACGCCAATCTGATAGAACTGCCTGAATCTTCCTTTCTGCGGCCTTTCATATCTGAACATAGGGCCTGAATAAAAGAACTTCTGCGGAGACGGCAGGTTGTAGAGATGGTTTTCTATGTAACTCCTCACAACAGGCGCTGTGCCTTCAGGCCTCAGCGTGATGCTCCTGTCAGCCCTGTCAGGAAACGTATACATCTCTTTTTCAACAATGTCTGTGGTCTCTCCGATGCTTCTTACAAATATATCCGTTGACTCTATTATCGGGACACGGATCTCCTGAAATCCGTATGCAGAAAATATTTCCTTTGCTGTTGATTCAGCCTTCTGCCAGAGATATATGTCAGGCGGGAGTATGTCATGGACGCCCTTCAGGGCGCTGTATTTCACTTTCTTTTCCTCATCGCATTACTTATAAAGCATGTCTGCCTTCTTCAGAAGCTTCTCCTGCTCTTTCCTTATCAAATTCAAGCATCTTCAGATGGCCCTCTATCAGTCTCTTTAATTCCTCTTTGAAGTGGCGTCTTATCCCTTTCAGGTCAACGATGTCTTCATGTATCTTTATAACCTTTTCCTGAGCATCCTTTAACATGGTCTCTGCGCGCAGTTCTGCCTCTCTTACCAGCAGTTCCGCCTCTTTCCTTGCGTTTGTCTTGTAGTCTTCAACCATGTTCTGGGCTGTCATGAGCGTTTCTCTAAGTGTGGACTCCATGTCCTTAAACTCTCTGATCTGGCTCTCGGCCCGCTGTACAGCCTCCTTGAGAGAGGCGTTTTCCCTGAGCAGTTCCTCCATCTCTTCACGTATCACCTCAAGGAATGCATAAACCTCTTCAACGTCAAATCCCCTGAACTTCATAGGGAATTGCTTTTGCTGGATATCAAGCGGTGTTATTCTCATATCAGCCACCTCCTAATTTATAGCCAAGTTTTATTAAAGACTTTATCAGAAACGCCTGCGTAAATATAATAACAAGAATTACTATTAAAGGTGAAATGTCTATGGGTCCAAGCCTGTAACCAATAAGCCTTCTTATGGGCCTGAATGCAGGTTCTGTAACTGTATAAAGAAATCTTACAATGGGATTATAGGGATCAGGGCTTACCCAGCTTATCACTGCCGCAATTATTACAACCCATTTATAAACCTCAAGGACCATGTCAAGTATCTTTGCAACTGCGATTATTAAATCACCGATGATAAACATTATTCCTTTCTCCCGAGCTCCTCTGCTCTTTTTCCCGCGGCGTCTATAGCGCTTAAAACAATATTCTTAAATCCCCTTTCCTCAAACACTTTCAATCCTGCGGCTGTTGTGCCTCCGGGAGATGTCACCATTTCCCTGAGTTTTTCAGGAGGCATCCCGGTTTCAAGAAGACTTGCCGTACCTATCAGAGTCTGTATTGCGAGTTCAGATGCATTCTCTTTGCTCAACCCTGATTTTATTCCGCCTTCAACCATCGCCTCAATGAAAAAAGCTATAAATGCAGGGCCGCTTCCCGAGAGCGCGGTTACCGCGTTCATATATTTTTCAGGCAGTGTGAGCACTTTCCCTACGGACATGAATATTTCCCTTACAGGATTGATGTCTTTATCAGAAAAGCATTCGCACAGAGACATGACTGACATAGCCTCGTGAACAAGGGCAGGGGTGTTTGGCATCACCCTTATTAATTTTTTTGTATTCAGCTTTGATTGAAGATATGAAAGTGTTATGCCTGCCGCAATGGAGACAACTGTTTTATCATCTGTTACAGTGCTTTTTATCTCCTCAAGAACCAGCCCCATAATTTGAGGCTTTACTGCGAGGATTATTATATTGCATGAGGAGGCAATATCTTTATTGGAATTAGTTGTTTTTACGCCATAGCCCTGCTCAAGGTATTTTCTCCTCTCCTCTCTCGGCTCTGATACAATAATATCTTGCATCCTGTATCTTGTATCTTGCATCATGCCTTTTATCAACGCTTCTGCCATGTTGCCGCCGCCGATAAACCCTGTCATTATGCCTCCTTGTGGCAGTACTTTCTTTCCCCAAAAATCGCTGTCCCTATCCTTACCATTGTAGCCCCTTCCTCTATTGCGACCTCAAAATCATTTGTCATGCCCATGGACAATTCTCGTAACTCGTGACCCGTAACTCGTAACTCGTTAATATTATCCCTTAATGTCCGTAGTTCGCTAAAATAAGGCCTTGCACTTTCCGGGTTTTCAAAGAAAGGCGGGATTGTCATAAGTCCCTTAATGCTTAGATTTTTCATTTCGCTGATTTCCTTAATTGCTTCAGATAAATCATCCTTTAGTATCCCATATTTACTTATCTCATCTAAAAGCTTTACTTGAAGTAAAATCTTCTGTTTTTTTTCTGCTTTTTTGGCATGTTTATCTACAATATCTGCGAGTTCAACCGAATCAATGGAGTGAATCATTTCAAAGAGTTCAACCGCTGTTTTTGCCTTATTCTTCTGAAGATGTCCTATTAAATGCCATTCCACCCCCCCTATAGTCCCCCCCTTACCAAGGGGGGGCGGGGGGGGGGTATCTTGAATTTTGAATTTTGAATCTTGAATTTTTTCTCTTGCTTCCTGCACTTTGCTTTCTCCAAATATCCTTAACCCTGCATCTATCGCTTCTTTTATCTGTTGTATGCTTATTGTTTTTGTTACGGCAATAAGTTTTACATCTTCAGGTTTTCTTCCGGCTCTAATAGCCGCATGAGAAATTCGCCCGCATATAATTCTTATATTTTCAAAAATTTGAGCGCCAGTCATATTGACATTGATGTTTACAAGTGTATTATATTTGATAATGTCAAAGCAAGAGATTGAAGAGCTGGAAAATAGTCTCGGGTATTGTTTTACTGACAAGGGGCTTCTTTTAGAGGCTGTCACCCATAAGTCATTTCATCACGAAAATCCTGATAAGGCTTCCTCGTATAATGAGAGACTCGAATTTTTAGGAGACTCTGTTCTGGGGCTCGTGGTTGTGGAATATCTATTTAAGTTGGAAAAGTATTATTCCGAAGCAACCATGTCAAAAATAAAATCATATCTTGTAAAAGAGGCAGTTCTGTTCGATGTTGCAGAGAGCATATCGCTTGGAGCATACCTCAGACTGGGGAAGGGCGAGAAGGAAACCGGAGGCAGAGGGAAAAAATCTATCCTTGCTGATGCCATGGAGGCTGTGTTAGGCGCTATATATATTGATGGAGGCTATGAGCGTGCGAAGGATGTGATATTAAGGCTCATGATAAGATTGATTGATCCAGCAATATCATCAGAGCAGTTTTTTGATTTTAAAACAGACCTTCAGGAAGAAAGTCAGGTAAGGTTCGGGATTCTGCCGCGCTACATGACGGTGAAACAGGAAGGCAAAGAGCACAAGAAAATTTTTACAGTTGAAGTTTATATCAAGGGAGATAGGTTTGGCAGGGGCAGCGGCAGGAGCAAAAAAGAGGCTGAGACCATTGCTGCAAAAGAGGCATTATTAAAGATAAAGTCATCAGAAAATCCCTGAACAAGGAGAAATTATGGAAGCCATTGAATGCATTAAAACAAGGATGAGTATCAGGAAGTTCAGGCCTGAGCCTGTGCCGAAGAATATACTGACCGAAATAATTAATACTGCGCAATGCAGTCCTTCATATAAAAACAGCCAGCCGTGGGAGGTTGTGATAGTATCAGGGAAAAAGAAGGAAGAACTATCCAATCTTCTCGTCAGGCTTCTTGAAGAAGGGAAGACACCTGAGCCTGACATTCCCGAAGCAATATCGTGGCCTTCAGGTATAGCAGAGAGAATCAATGAGACCATGAAAAAAAGGGGCGATTTGCTGGGCTTAGACCTGAACAGCCCTGAGATAAAGAAAAAATCCAAGGCTGCTAATTTCCGTTTTTACGGCGCGCCGCATGGGATCTTCCTTTTCCATGATTCATCTCTCAATGAATGGTCCATATTTGATGCCGGGCTTTTTGCCCAGAGCCTCATGCTTGCAGCTCACGCACACGGCATTGGCACTGTCCCTCAGGCGTTTCTTACCGACTATTCACTTGAGGTAAAACAATTTCTCGGCATCCCTGAATCAAAGAGGCTTGTCCTCGGCATCTCAATAGGCTATCCTGATATGGAGAATCCGATTAACACTTACAGGACTACGCGAGTGGAGACAGAGAAGATACTCCTGTGGGTTGAGTAAGCAGGTTTATATTAATTTACAAAATAAATGAAAATCAGATATATTAAAAAAACTACATTATCTTAGAACGGCGAAACTGAACGGAGGATTTGCGCATGCTTTCTGAAAGGGCAAAAAATATAAAACCATCACCGACCCTTGCGATTGATGCAAAGGCAAAGGCAATGAAGGCAGCAGGAGCTGATGTCGTGAATTTCGGGGTAGGCGAGCCTGATTTTGACACTCCTGAAAATATAAAAGAGGCTGCCATAAAGGCGATAAGGGATGGTTTTACAAAATACACTCCTGTCGGAGGAATAGACACTCTTAAAGACGCAATCGTAGAAAAATTCAGAAAAGACAACGGACTTGAATACTCACGCGAAGAGGTAATCGTATCGTGCGGCGCAAAGCACAGCCTCTACAATATTGCGCAGGCGCTTTACGGGAATGGCGATGAGGTTATAATACCGTCTCCTTACTGGGTTTCTTATCCCGATCAGGTGATTTTAAATGATGCCGCCCCTGTTTTTGTAAAGACATACGAGAAAGATAAATTTATGCTCAAAGCAGATGCCCTTAAGTCGCATATAACAAAAAAGACAAGGGCAATAATACTTAATTCTCCTTCAAATCCTACAGGGCTTACCTATGACATGAAAACACTTAAAGAAATAGCATCCATTGCATTGGAGCATAACCTCTATGTCATTTCTGATGAGATATATGAGAAGCTTACATATGACGGATTTGTGCATACAAGCATCGCATCGCTCGGAAACGAGATAAAGAACAGAACCCTTATTGTGAACGGACTTTCAAAGGCATATGCGATGACAGGATGGAGGATTGGTTATACAGCAGGGCCTAAAGATATAATCAAGGCGATGACAAATATACAGAGCCAGTCAACGTCAAACCCCACATCAATTGCGCAGAAGGCGGCTGTTGAGGCATTAACAGGGCCGCAGGATTTTATAAAGACAATGCTTGCGGAATTTGATAAGCGAAGAAAATATCTTGTGTCTGAACTTAATGCAATCCCGGGCATAAGCTGCCTTACCCCGACAGGCGCTTTTTACGCATTCCCTAACACATCAAAATTATACGGCAAGCGGGCTGACGGGGAAAAAATCTATTCGTCATCCGGCCTTGCGCTCCATCTGCTTGAGAACGCCAATGTTGCGCTTGTGCCCGGCGATGCATTCGGCAATGACAATCACATAAGGCTTTCTTATGCGACTTCTATGGAAAATCTTGAGAAGGGCGTAAAGAGAATAAGAGAGGCTGTAAGCGGGTTGAAATAAAAGTCATCTCAATATCGTTTTCTGTTTCCTGTTGAACAATCCAGTGCGATAATGTTATCTTAAAAAAACTTTTATTCTATAAGGTTTAATAATTATGCTTGTCCGTATGACAGTTGAAGGTTTGTTGTTTGACCCGCGAAGCAGTATGTATATCCTGCTTCTGAAGGATGCTGAAGGGACAGCCACCCTGCCTATATGGATTGGAAAACCTGAGGCAGATTCCATTGCGCTTGCGCTCGGAAAGATTGTAACGCCAAGGCCTTTGACCCACGACCTGATTAAGAATATGGCGCATAATCTTAAGATGAAAATAACAAGGGTTGCGGTTACCGAGATACTTGACAATACATTTTACGCCCTCATCTATCTCAATGACGGCCAGGACGAGATTACAATAAATTAACATCCCAGCGATGCAAACGCAGTTGCCCTGAGAGTTAACGCGCCTATCTTTGTTGAAGAAAGCATCCTTGAAAAGAGAACCAAGGATGAGCTTGATGAATGGCTTAAAAATCTTAAGCCCGAGGATTTCGGAAATGTAATGTAGTGTTATAGCGTTGAGCGTTATAGCGATAAGATAAGAAAAAATAAACGCGATAAACGCCATAACTCTATAACGCACATCGCCATAACGTTTGTATGCTAAAGAGAACTGAAGGCATTGTCTTAAAAACCATCCCTTTTGGAGAAGCAGACCTCATAGTAACATATTTAACTTATGATTTCGGCCTTATAAAGGCATTCGCCAAAAGTCCGCGAAAGATAAAGAGCAGGTTCGGAAGCAGCCTTGAGCCGCTTACATACTCAAAGATATCATTCTGGGGAAAGGAAGATGCGAATCTTCCCCGCCTGACGCAGTCAGATATAATCCTGCCGTTTAACTCTATACGAGAGAGTCTAAATTGTTTTTGGAAGGCCTCGGAGATAATAGAGCTTACCATAAATCTGCTTCCGGAGCATGAAGCAAATAAAAAAATATTCACGCTTCTTCTGGATATACTGAAGACAATGGAAAAGGACTGCGCTGCGCTGCACACTGTAATCATGTATAAGGTAAAGTTCCTTGACCTTGCCGGTTATGCCCCGAGGCTTGACGGCTGCGCAAGGTGCGGGAAATCAGGATTCAGTTTCTATGTCTCGCATGGAGCCATTCTCTGCGAGAATTGCGCCACAGGGGTGGATTCACATGTGAAACTCTCACAGGGGTCTATAAGGCTTTATGAGAGCCTGAGAAAGTGGGACAATTCACTGGCAGGAAGGATAAAACCATCGGGGAATCTCTTTACAGAACTTTCGGGAATGATAAACGACCACATAAGATACACACTCTCAAAGCCGCTGAAATCAGGGGCATTCTATAATCTCACAAAATAATAACAAAAAAGTATTTTTAATCCTATGAAGGCAGATGAAATATTAGCTTATTTACATTTCAGAGGTTTCTGAGGAGGTGGTTTTGGCGAAGAAGACCCCAAAGAAGAATAATGATGTAGAAGCAGCATCCCTCTCCCTGTCTTTCAATCTTGGCAAAGAAAAACGCACAGCCGTCAAAGTCATCGACTATAGGGGGAATGAAGTAATGGTGGCAAGGGAGATGAAGTAAATGTCAGAGGATAAAGTAACCGAGGGAAAAAGGCAATAAGATGAAAAATTATTTAATCTGATTTAAAAGTAATTTTTTATTTAAAATGACAGAGCCAGCACATAAAATATTAGTTAGGAAATATTTAGATTGGGATAAGGTAAGTGATCGCTTATCACGCTATGAATATATCGGGAAGCATTATATATTAAAAGCACTTAAAGACTGCTCAGAGAGAAGTCCTTATTACTGCCATTATCTTGCTTGGAGGCTTGGAACATGGAAAAATGAAAGCTGGTTTATCTTTTATGATGAGCTTATTAAAGATGGGAACTCACTGTCTAATTGGAATAACAAAATAAAAACAGAAGACCAGTCGAAAAGGTGTAAATATAAGGAATTTTTTTCTTTCTTGTGGGAGTTGCAAGTAGCCAAATTTTTCTCAGAAATAGAGGGTGTTTCAGTTGAATGGACGACATCCGGCCCGGATCTTAAAATAAGCTACAATGGCGGAACTTTTTATGTTGAATGTTATACCTTTACAAAATCTTTTGGTATTGAATTATTCATTGAGGAACTCTTAAACCAAATCCATCCCAATATAAAAGTTCTACATACCCCCTGCATAAAGTTTAGCCTCCCGCAAAATGCAAATACAGAAAGTTTACTTAGTGATATATTTAGTCCTTATCTTGAACCGTATTTCATAGACGGCAAAGTTAAAGAAGCTGAAAAAGAATATCCTGTCCTATTGCCAACTCCTCAAAACATAGATAATTTTTATATCTATGTGGAGGGAAATAATCCAGATAAGTATATTCCGGGTAGATTGCCAAATGTTTCTGGTATACCAGAAAATTATTTAGCTGTTTGTTTCAAAGAAGCCGTTGATGCGAAACGGCATTCAAACAAATTAACCCAATATACTAATGTTTTATTAGCAATAAATTTTCTTCTAAGTGCAGATTTCCAGATGGCGGCTAATCGGCAAGACCAATTGAATGGATTAGGCTTATCAGAACCAATTCCTTTCTGTGATTTTGATAACGCAATAAATGGAATCTTTTTCTCGGCCTGCGGAATTGATGATATTCCTTCTCTGAAAAACAGTTATTTAAAGATCAAGGCTGGTATAGATCATCCCATTTTATCACTGGATCAAAAATTTAATTTATTATCTGTTAAAGGATGTAGATTCTTTAAACAATAAGAAGTGGACAATGCATATAACTGAGCAAGTTCAGAAGAAGGAAAAGGGTATAGTTTGGAAACCGGAAAAACGGAGGCGGAAGAGTGGAGGCAAGAGGGTAGAGACCCAATCCTGAAATCTCGGCTTGGATATTGGTAAGATATAGACAAGGAATTTGAAGGAGGCCAGAACGGAAAGATGAAAAAGCAACCACAAAGAACAACTGTGCTGACGCGTGAACAAGTAATTTCAATCCTGAAAAAAGAAATGCCCTACCTTAAAGACAAATATGGCGTTGAAAGAATTGTCCTGTACGGCTCGTTCGCAAAAGGCAGTCAGAAGAAAAAGAGCGATATAGATATCCTTGTAGACCTCCATAAAACTCTGGGATTGGAGTTCGTTGCACTCGCTGACACGCTTGAAGAAAAATTGGGGAGAAAAGTTGACGTTGCAACGTTTGAGCATTTCAAGAGGAGTTTTCATAATCCAAGGTATAAACATATTGCAGAAGATATTAAAAAGAGCATGATTTATGTCTAAGAAACGAAGAGACAAGGATTTTCTCGGAGATATTAATGAGGCGATAAATCTGATCAGTCTCTACACGAAAGGGCTGACCTATCGGAAGTTTCTTGAGGACAGGAAGGCGCAGGATGCTGTAGTTCGCAATCTTGAGGTAATTGGAGAGGCGTCGAAAAACATAGCAGCAGCGTTCAAGGCTAAATATCCTGATGTCCCATGGAAGAAGGTCGCCGGATTAAGGGACAAACTCATTCATTTCTATTTTGGCATCGATTATAAGATTGTCTGGAGCATCGTAAAAAAAGAACTCCCAAAGTTGTGTAAGCAGGTAAAAGAGATTTTAAAGCAGGAAGCCGATTAGCCATACCCCTTGCAGTTGATGAACGATCATAAACGATTGATTGTTTGTATCTGAAGCTGCTAAAAATCTGTTACAGCTCTATCAGCAGTCCCCTGTGCGTGAAAAGAAGATAGGCTTTTGTTTTCAGAGAAAGGATTTTACCTGCCGCTTCCTTGTAGATATCCATCTGAAACCTGTATTTTTCGGAGAGTAAAGTCATATCCTCATCTTTTACAGGAAATGTCTTGTAGTCATAAATCACGGCAATATTATTTTCAATGATTACCCTGTCAATTCTTCCCCTGAAAACAGCGCTACCTTTCTGAAGGATGAAGGGCAGTTCCGCAAATGAATTTCCACGCGGCAGAATTATGTTATTTAGGTGTCCGTTTACTTTCAGCGACTGAAAATCAGTAAGCACAATACCGCTGAGTTTCTGAATATCCTCATCAGAAAGGAATTCATTTTTCAGCAGTGAGAGAGTTCTTTCATTTACGCCTTCGGGCGTCAGAATTCCCTTTGAGACTTCTTCAAACAGCCTGTGGAAAATCCTGCCGAGAATAACCCATTCTTCGCCGTGAGTTATCCTTATGTCCAAGTCCTCTGTAACGTCTCTCCATTTTATATCTGTTGTGAAAGGCAGAGGTTCTGTATATATGAATTCTGATACAGAATGCTTTGCTGAAGGCTGACGGCTGACAGCTGAAGGCTGAACTGTAGAATAAAGCTTCTCTATCTCCGCCTCAGTAAGTATCTCAAAGAAAGCAGTTCTGCTGTTTATTTTTCCATTCTTTAGTATGTCAAAGTTTTCTGTGAGATACGCAAGCCTTCCTGCCGGAGATTTCTCTTTGCTCAGAGCGCCAAGCATGCACAGAAAATCCCTGGCCCTTGTAACAGCCACATAAAAAAGGCGCTTACCTTCCTCAAGTTCTTTTTCCTTCCTTCGTGCGAACCCGGCGATATTTTTCCTCTTTGCAGAATCTTCTTCGTATGCAATTGATATCCTGCTGCCTTCTTCATCTATGACAATTGAGCTGCTTCTCGGAGTGTCTGCCTCGTCAAGAGACGGCAGGAATACCATCGGGAACTGAAGCCCCTTCGCGGCATGTATTGTCATTATCTTTACTGCGTTCATGCCCTCGGTGTTTATATTTGCCTTTGGCTCATCCCCATCCCTTGCCTTGATGAGTTTCTCCCGTATCTCAAGCCCTGAGAAACCGGCTGATTCATAGGACTCAATGAGCTTTATGAATTTCTTTATGTTAGCCTGCCTCTGTTTTTCCCTGTAGTGTTTCCAGCCTTCTGTCTCTGTGAGCGCCTCTTCAAGTATTATTGCAAGCGGTGTGTTCTTTGTTTTCTCTATCCAGTTATGAAACGTCCTGAATATCCCTGAGAATTCCAGTTCAGCCTGAAGTTTATTTATGAGAGGCTGGTTGTTTTCTCTACGAGTCGGTAGACCAGCAATCAGATTTAAGAGGGTTTCATAATCAATTCCGAACAGCGGGCTTCTCAGCACACAGAAAAGACTGTAGTCATCATGAGGGTCAATAATAAAAGAAAGGAGTTCCCGCAGCAAAGCGACCTCAGGTTCATCATAGAAACCGATGCCCTTCACTACGATAAAAGGTATGTGCTCTTTTCTCAGTGCGCTCTCAAATAATGTGAGGTGAGTCCTCTTTCTTAAAAGCACTGCCATGTCTCCGAAGGCGCAGGGCCTTTTCTTGTCTCCGTCGGATATTTCATATATGCCTGCAAGGGATTTGATTCTTTTTGCCAAGGCAGACGCGTCTTTTGTGCGGCTTTTCTTAATGTTGTCCCCTGCTTCTGCAAGCGCAAGCTCAACCCTTCCTTCTCCTTTCCTTGTGGCCTCAAAATGCGCGTATCTGGTCCGCCATGTCTCATGAAGGGCAGGAGGCATGAGTTTCTCAAAGAGGGCGTTTGCAAAGCTTATAATTGCAGGCAGGCTTCTGAAATTCTCTTTTGCCTCTTCAAAGTGATATTCATTTCCGAGCCATTCGGAAAGCCTGTTCTTTGCTTCTTCAAACACGCCGGCGTTTGCTCCCCTGAAGAGATAGATTGATTGCTTATCGTCTCCGACAAGGAATATTGTAGGAGTTTTCCCTTTGCTCCTTTTTGATCCAATGCCCGAGCGCCATTCTTCCGTGAGTTTGTCTATAATCTGCCACTGGATTGAATTTGTATCCTGAAACTCATCAACGAGAATATGGTCTGTATGCTCGTCAAACGAATAGAGGATGTTCTGCCATTCAGGGTGGCTGGCAAGCGCCTCGTATGTCATGATCTCAAGGTCGTCAAAATCAAGGAGGTGCCTTTCAAGTTTTTTGTTTTTATATTGTTCAAGGCATTTTGAGTAGAGTTCAAGGATTCTTTTTTCTTCCCCGTTTTCAACAGAGTATTCTCTCTTTAACAGCAATTCTGATACAGGCCTTTTGCCGTACAGCGTATTGAGGATTGAAAATACCTTATCCCATCCCTTAATCCCCCTGTCTTTCATCATGTCAAAAAACAGCGCAGGCTTGTCTTTCTCTTCCATTACGCATTCATAGACAGCCTCTGACCAGAGGAGCAACGCCTCAAACTCATCCATGACGTCAAGCGAAGGGTCAACGCCGAGTTCTATTGAAAAACGCTTCAAAAGTTTAAGGCAGAATGCATGGATGGTTGATATTCTCATCAGCGGCATCTTTTCTTTAATCTTGGAGAACAGTCCGGGTTTTTCCCCTTCAAGGATGTTGAAGATTCTTTCCTTCATCTCCGCCGCTGCCTTTTCCGTGAATGTGATGCAGAGGATTTTTTCTATCTCAGAGCCGTCAAGAATAAGGCTTATATACCGCCTTGCCAGCTTTTCTGTTTTACCGGAGCCGGCAGGAGAAGAGATGATTACGCTTTTTTGGGTGTCAAGGTAGCTGTTCATGTTTGCCCTCAGAATAACACAGGGAGATTTTTGCTTGCAATGCCATTCAAGTTAAAAAGGATTTGCACACTTCGAGTTTTGGTGGTATTCTCAGATAAGGAGGATGAATGGAACAGGGCTGGAGAAATTCTACAGGATATAACTGCCGGAGGTTTTTTTGATTCCCTTCACTCTCTTTCTTTTGTCAATCGGGCTGCAGTTGGCAGCGGCCGTGTCTGCCCTTCTGCTGATTCGGATAACAGGCAGAAGGCTTGCATGGATTTTTCTCTCTCTGGCAATGGTGCTGATGGCATGGCGCCG
>CAZHHV010000019.1:0-20439 GCA_964532335.1 uncultured Nitrospiraceae bacterium | reverse complement strand
TAGAATCTTTCCTATGCCCTCATCCTTTTTATTTGCCCTAAGCACAGCAATAGTTTTCATTCTACAGTCGCTTTATGCTCCATAAGTTTTACCGCCTTTCATGTAACACAGTTTAAGTTTCTGTTGGTTGGTTTTATTATCGCTCTCGTATTTTAGAGAGTTCTCGAAATAAGGGATTGCCCTGTCAAACTCTCCTGTGCTGTAATAATAGTCGGCTATATTTTCATTTTTGTTCACCATGGTAGCTTGAGGATATGTACAGGATATGCCGAGTTTATGCGCCAATGCAATAAATTTTTCAAAACGTTCCATCCTCACCAGATAGTTATTCTTACCATCAACAGATTCCCAGTAGAGAGGCCCTTTTTTCAAATCAATACCATAGTCCTGAGGATTTAGATACCCCTTAGTCCCTTTGCTGAAAATACAAAAATATGGGCTTGGATTCACTGTTGTGATATGCTTTTTGTTTCTCCTTAAAAATTCCAGTGTCTCATTGAACTCTTCCTCTGTTTCGCCGGGGAGCCCGAACATAAAATTCAGATTGCTGCAGATCCCGGCGCGATAACTATCTCTGATTATCCTCTCGACGTCAGCATTCCTTGCAAAGTTTTTTCCCACGCGGGTCATCAAGGCGCTCGATGCAGATTCCAGCCCATAGGTTAAGCTAACACAGCCTGACTTCCGGAGCTTAACCAAAAAATCATAAGTCATTTCCTTGCGAATTACAGCCTGAGCTGACCATTTAATTCTAACCTTGTTTTCAATAATAGCATCACATAATTTCCCCAGTTCCTTTATGTTTCCATTAACCAGACTATCCTGAAATTCAAAAAAGAATACATGCGGATGTTTCTCAATCTGATGCTTTATCTCTAAAAATAATGACTCTCCTGACCTTGACCGAAACCTTTTCCAGAAAACCCTTTCATCACAATAAATACATCTGTTAATACATCCTCTGCTCGAGGCTATTGGTATCTGGAAGGGCTCGCGATACATAGAGAAATCAAAATCAGAGAAATCAGGGAAAGGAAGCGAATCAAGGTCTATTATCAACTCACGTTCCCCACCGTCTATTATCTCACTACCGGTCCAGCAAAGGGTTCCTCTACAGCCTTCTATTTTTGCACCAGACTTGACCCTCCTGACAATCTCCAAAATGGTCTCCTCACCTTCCCCTTCTACCATACAATCCACATTTTTATCATTCGATATAATTTTCAGGCCTGACATAGTTCTGGCCACCTCCGGACCACCATAGATAATTAAAATGGAACTATCTCTTTCTTTTACTCTTTTAGCCAGATAAGAACTCATAAAATATGAACTACTATAGACCGTAAAACCAACTATTTTTGCATTACTCTTAATAATATATTCTACATAACGCTCCATAATGTCATGGTTTTCATTAATAAAACCATCTACCATGGATGGATTGGTCCAAAAGTTGCTAATATTAATACGCCATGTCTCTGAATACTTATCTTTATTTTTTTGGTAAAGCTCTATATTTATATCCATTGGCATCACCTGAAAGCCATGTTTTCTTAAATAGGCAGTAAGACTTGCTGTTGCAAAGGGAGGTTTACAAACTCCCCAGGCAGGCGCCTGAACTAATACAATATCCATATCAGAATATAATTGATACTCAAACCTGCTCAACGAGGGTTTTCGCCTGTCCTTGTAAAATAAATTCATTAATCTTTCCCTTAAAGGAAGTAGAATTTTTAATATCCACAGATGTCGCGTGACAAAGGATATTGCATAATATGTAAATATTTTTTTAGTTCTGTTTAATGTTTTAACTAATGACATTTTTACTCCTTTCAATTTATTTTATTTCTAATATCTTAACTCAAACATAATCAGCTTAAAGTTACACATATTGAACAAAATCTTATCTAAATAAAAAAAGTTTCAGGAATTCGCTTGCCTTTTTAAAGATATACCGAAAGTTTTTGGTTTTTATCAATAAGGCATAAATATATAGATAATCCATAGTTGTCAACAGGTAAGTAATTAAAGGATTTGCTGTGGATTGATAGATTTGTGATATCTCTTTAGCTTCCTGGTTTGCAATATTATACAGGCTTTGAGAAAGCGAGCCGCGGTGCACACGAAACTTGACGAGAACTTCTTTTATTCCCATCACCTTACACGACTTAGCAACCCTCAAAAGATATTCATAATCTGATGCAAGTCTATATGAAGTATCAAAGTATCCTGCTTTTTCCAAAACCCTTCTCCTCCAAAAAGTCTCCGGCTGCATTATCCATGAGGTGCCTGCTCTTACAAGACGATTAAAATTAAACGGCGGATTATTTGACCAGAACAAAACCCTGCCTTCCTCATCTATATACTGGGCATTTCCGTATATCATGTCTACATCTTCGTGCTTCCTGAAATAACCGGAAACGATCTCAAATGTATCGCGGCAGTAGCAGTCATCAGAATTTATATAGGCGAAGATATCACCTGATATTTGACTTAGCCCGGTATTGACGGCCTCATACATATTTTTATCTTCTTTTACAATTAGCCGTATGTTTTTATGGCTATTTACTTTCATGAAGTCATTAACAATATCCGCGGTCTTATCCTTCGATAGGCCGTCAACAACAATATGTTCTATATCAGGATATCCCTGCTCATGAATACTCCTGAGAGTTTCAAGCATATATTTCTCAGCATTTTTGGCAGGTGTTACAATTGATATCTTCAATTTGTCCTTTTAATCCAGAAACTGCCGGGCTTTCAACATTCTCGTGTCAGGAATAGGCTCATAGAAATGATTTGGTGTAACATGAACGCCGAGTCTTTGCCAGAACCTGAACGATTTCTTGACAAATCTTCTCACTGCGGCATGATAAATTTCATTCAGCGTTAACATAAAACTTTCCACTATTTCTAATAATCATCAAATCCCGCGATATCATTCTTGGAGAGACATTTGTGGTTTAGTTATATTTTCAGATCCAGCTATAAAACGCCCGCTGTTCAGCGTAGGCGTGATGATGGAGACAATCGGATTATCGTTCATCTGCTGTTTAATAATATTTCCTCTTAAGAACAAGCATCAAACTAAACAAATACCATCAATAAACAAAAATCTCCCTCTCAAAACATCACACAGTAGAGATATCTTATATGCGTTCAATCTGAATATTTTTGATGTGTGCCTTGTAGTAACTGCGCCCGTAACAGGTCTATCTGCCAGCTGACTTAATAAGCTCTGGGTTTTATGGAGTTCTTTAATATACGGCGTATAAATATAATGCTTCGTTATATGATTAAGGGGAGTATTATATGCCCTTAAACCAGAATCATATAAATATTTGCCGATTTTTTTAAAACCATGGAAATGATAAAATATAAGTCGCTGATCATCCACAAATAATTGCTGTTGTTCTACACGCAAGGGATAATTAGTTAAATTCCACGGGGCTAAATTTGCACCTTTATGCTCTAATACCTTAACATTTGCAAAACTTACAAGCCATTCATCTAAATATTTCTGGTCGGCGAAGCGGCCTTTTTCTACGCGATCATAACACCATTCAATGCATTTCTTTTGCCACCATTCTAAACAGGCCAGCCCGTGTTCATCTTTACGAAATGATAAATAACCTACGTTATAAATACCATTAACCTCTAAATTTTTCATATGCAAAGGAAAACGGTGTCCTATGATTAAAATCGAATTATTTCCAAACTCATCAAAGACTGGAGATAAGTCAGAGAAAAAAAACAGGTCGGCATCAAGATATGTAATAAGTTCAACTTCAGGATAATTTTTTAAAATGTATAAAGGCAGAGACGGGGTGCATGTAAAATAATATTCTATGAGAGAGCGTGTTTGTTTAGCTTGAAGGAGTTCCATATCCCCTTTTTCAAATTCTTTTAATGAGACAGGGATAATCTCAGGAAGCTCAAGCTTTTCTATAATTTGATACGACAAGTCATCAAAACACAAAATCCAAAGACGAAATGACCCTGCGTGCCGAACCAGTGAGCGATAAAGGGTTAATCCCTTAAGGAGATAATTTGAATCAAAATATGTACAGAAATATCTCATATCCGTTCATCTTTTACTAAGGTTCCATTCCAGAATTGCTTCTGCTACATGATATGCCTGCTCATCGGTCAATTCCGGATACATAGGAAGGCTTACAATCTCGTTCACTATTGCTTCAGTGTTTGTCATTTCATGGCTTATCCGGTTCCTGTAAGCAGGCTGCTTGTGAACTGGAAGAGGATAATGAATAAGCGTACCGATTCCTTTGTTTTTAAGGAATTCTCTCAGGTTATCCCGATTTTTTGTCCGCAAAACATACTGATGGTAAACATGAGTTGTATCCGGCATGCAGAAAGGGAGTGTAAAGCCGGCATTGCAAAGTGCCTTATTATAGATATTAGCAACGGTTTGACGTCTGATATTTTCTCCGTTTAAATAACGAAGTTTCACGCGCAATATTGCCGCCTGCATTTCGTCCAATCTGGAATTCAGCCCCGGAAATTCACTTATGTACCTTTGCTGCCAGCCATATTCTCTTAACACCTTAATCTTTTTTGCTAATTCGGGGGTATCCGTAACTATCATGCCTCCATCGCCTAGCGCGCCTAAATTCTTAGTGGGATAAAAACTGAATGCTGCCAAATCCCCAAAAGAACCTGTCGTCCGTCCTCTGTAAACAGCCCCATGCGACTGAGCGCAATCTTCGATAACTCTCAACCCATAACGGCCTGCAATATTCATGATACTCTCCATGTCAGCCGGATGACCATATAAATGCACAGGGATAATAGCCTTAGTCTTTTTGGTAACAGCTCGTTCGACCTGCTCCGGGTCAATCGTGTAATAATTTAAATCAACATCAACCATAACCGGGATTGCATTGCATAGTTCAATTGCGGCTATTGTAGCTACAGCAGTATGGGATGCCGTGATGACTTCATCTCCTTCTCCGATACCGCATGCTCTCAATGCCAAATGGATAGCATCCGTCCCGCTGCCTACCCCAACTCCAAACCTTACGCCGATATAACTGGCAAATTCGTCTTCAAAAACTTTTACTTCTTCACCAAGGATATACCACCCTTTTTCCAGCACATGCGCAATAGAGGCATCAATTTCACCTTTATGTGCCAGATAATTAGACTTTGGATTCGTTTGAGGTATCATCAAACTAGAGTCCATACTGAAGTAATTCAAACATATTTATCAAGATTTTTTTTATAATATTCCAATGTTCTAAATAGGGCCTCTTTTAACTCTGTCTCCGGCTTCCACCCCAATAGAGAACGGATTGCACCGAAATCAGCATAAAAGCTGCCTATATCAATAACCTTTCGCTCTGCTTGGAATTCGCGGATAATATACTTGCCAGAGCTATTTACTTTAATCAACAGATCAGCCAACTGTTTTAAACTCACGGCACAATCGCCCCCGAGATTAAAAATTTTGCCAATTGATTTATCCTCGGCAGCAACGATTAAAAAAGCATTTACAGCATCATCAACATAAGTAAAGTCTCTTAGCTGGTCACCACCCCAAACTTCGAAAGGTTTACCTTCTATCAAAAGTTTTATCCATATACCCAAAAACGTCTGTCTGGCATCTTTAACCCGCATTCTTGGCCCAATTGTATTAGTCAACCGTAAAACTGAAGTCCGTATTCCGTATACCTGATTATATAAAAGATGATACCATTCACCTGCTAATTTATTTACACCATTAATATCCACCGGACTTAAACGGTGTTTTTCATCCACAGGAAGATAATCAGGTTTCCCGTAAATTTGACGCGTACTGGCAAAGACAATCTTTATTGCAGGATTGAATTTCCTGCATGCTTCCAATATGAAAAGTTGTGCCTTAGCGTTAATCTCCAAATCTGTTAGAGGATCATGCATAGAATCCATGTGGCTTGTCTGGCCCGCCAGATTAAAAAGATAGTCCTTCCCCTGCACAAGATATCTCATGCTATGCTCATCACGCACATCAGCAATATTTATATGCAATTTATCTTCTATCCCGTCTATGTTAAATAAATTGCCTCCATACTCAGGGATAAGGCTATCCACTAACGTCACATGCGCTCCTAACTCAACCAATTTACGGGCAAGATTAGAACCTATAAACCCCAAGCCACCAGTAATAAGAATGTTCTTTTTAAAATATGTGGTGTTTGAATCATTCATTTTAAAATAGCTACCTTTCTTGCAAGGACGATATTGTCGAGATATAAGTCATCATTCTTTGGGAGCACTTTTGATAATAATTCACCCATAAGATTGAAGGGCGACATCAGAAGTACGGTTACGAATAAATTCACATAAACATTTCCTGTAACAGTTTTTTTGTAAATATAAGCGTTCAATATTTGAAATACCACTCTGATATCATTTATGCTTTTCCTATGCTCAACTACTTCAAAGCCATGATCTTGCAGAATAGCTTTCAGGCCAAACGAAGAATATCGCGCGAAATCATTCGGCTGTTCATGCTCATCCCAACAAAAGGGGACTGTCATAAGCAGTATGCCGTCGGTTCTTAGCACTCTGAGTATCTCGTTCAAAAATTCATTTGGGTTAAAAACATGTTCAAAGACTTCATTGGCAACAACGCTGTCAAATTCGCCATCCTGAAAAGGAAATGTGTTGCCGTCGTAAAAAAAGTCGGATTTCTTGTTCTGTCTGTTCTCCTGTGTGTCTATTTCAAGACCTACATACTGAGAGGAACTGAACAGGCTTTCATACGGTTTTTGCCCGCAGCCGACATCTAGTGTCTTGCCGGTTATTTTGTTGGCAAAGGCTGAGATATTTTCATATAAACCTTTTCGTGCAAAATAGAAAGGATTAACAAACATGCCGAATATATCGGGTTGAAACAGCTGCTTGTTGAAGTATTGTCTAAATTTGTCAATCATCATTCTCATTTTTCAATTTAAAGATATACCCCTTAAAAACAGATGTAATATTTGCCCTATCATTAGATTCAAAATCGGCAATCAAATCATATTTATCTTTAAAAAAAATTAGGAATTTTTCCTGGTTGAAAAACCAGCCAGGATAACTCGCCTGATAAATTTCTTTTGGAACCCTTTGAATAGTGATTATGTCATCTCCCTTTGCTATAAATGCCGTTCTGTCAATCACAATGTATCTGAATCTATGTTTTAGAACACTATCCATAAACTCATATGGCTTTTCCATATACTGCAAAACACTGGAAAAAATAATAGCAAACGGCTTTTGTTCTTTCAGACAACTTTCCAAATCATAATAGAAATTCAACCTGTCATCGGCAAAATATTTTTTCCCGCATTCTACAAAATGTTTTTGTTCCACTATATTCCACTTTACATCCAAATCCATAAGAAACTTTCTATTCTGAAAGTACGTGCTGCCGAGGGAACCACCAAAGTCGATTATATTAAGTCTGTTACCGTTCTCAGTGGCAATCCACAAGAGCCCAGCCAGAAGGGGCCAAGAATACTGAACCTTGTCGAAAACGACGGAATCACGTTCATAAACCGCCTCTCCGTTTTTCACCTTTAATAAAGCTTCTTTAACCTTGTCTAAAATCAGCGCAGAATCATATCCAGACGAAACCTTTTTGGCCTCTTCCCATGTTGCGTAATTACCAGAAAAACCATAACGGTTGAATAAACGTTGATAAAGCTTGAAAATTGCCGGTGGTATTAAATCTCGCACTGTGTCTTTCATCTGACCGCCTTCAACACCATAAATAATGCAATTTATTTTACTTTGCACCTCAGAGCCATGTTTTTAACTTTTCTTAAAAAACTTGGCCCGGCAGACCTAAAATATTTTTCAATTTCCTTTAGTGCTAACGCATTCTCAACTATGGGGATAGGAACTACAGAAATAGATTCCAAGGTAATCTCGCTGTCGTAAAAATAAGTTGCATTACAATGAGTTCCGCTTTTATCCAGGCCGATATTATAAATAAGTGATCTGCCCGGATACAGTGTAAGCTTCTCTTTCAGAAAAGCCGATGCATACCAGCGTATCGCCCATGAATCATTATGGCCATTAACCTGGTTTTTCAACATCCTTGTATAGGGATAAGCCCCGTTTATATCAAACCTTTTCCCTAGTTTCTTTTTTTTGATTTCGTTAAGCAGTTTTTGACCATCTGATTCAAATAAATCCCAGCCCCTTTTCCATGTCGCCCAACCCCAGCAGTCGGCGCCTCTCAAAAATAATGTGTCGGGAAGTTTCGCCTTTACAGGGTAGATATATCCGTGAATGCTTATAACTTTTTCTTCATTCTTATAATATTCCAGCGCTTCATTCATAAATCTCAAAAAATATGGGGATGTAATCATGTCATCTTCCAAGACGATAATCCTGCCATACCTTCTGACAATGTCCGTTACCCCGGCAATAATAGATTTCGCCAAGCCAAGATTTTGTTCCCTTTCTATTATGGTTATGCGTCTAAAACCGGTTATTGTTTTAATGTACTTCCGCACCTCCGATACCTTCTTATTATCAGCTTCTGACCTTGCCCCGTCAGAAAATATGAACAGTTCACTCTCCGCAGCCAGTTCGTTTTGTTGCAAGGCCTCGACAGTCTGCCGTGTGTGCCATGGACGTTTGTAAGCAAACAAAACTATCGGTGCCAGATTCATGTCTTTCGCTTAGCACTGGCCGAAGACCATGCCTTAATGCCGGAATTGACCAATTGTCTGGAGAGCGTACCAACGGCACCTAAGAAGATTCGGGACATGTTTATCAGTTTCCATCGCGGGGGACAGGCGAGAATAACGAACGCGGCCAGAACGAAGGGGTTGCCCGGCGCTTTCATCGAAAAGTATTTCCTGACAAACTCGATAAAGGATCCGGCGTCTATCCGGTGATAGCCGGATGACGTCTCGTCCAGTCGCAATCTCAGGCGGGGATCCGTCGCCAACCGTAAGCATTTTCTGTTCGCACGTATGGTGAATTCGTAATCGGAAGCATAATGCGGCAGCAGGCGTGGATAAAAACCTCCTATTTTCAGAAAATCTCCCACGCGCATAAACAGTCCCCTCGTAGAAAGGCAATTGATCTCATTCGGCCCGGATGCCTGAGTAAAGGACAGTTTCTTCCAGTCCACATGTACGCCTGCGTCAAGCAGTTGCTCATTCACCCTGCTGTAACACTGCGCCAGCAATAAAGTGTCTCTAATCTGCCTTAGGATGGAAACACCGGTTTCGAGAAAATCAGAGTCAAACTCGGTATCGTCATTAATAATCAGTACCATGTCTTCGGGGAAAACGTTCCGCGCCTTTAACCACCGGTATCCCTCCTGCAGCGAGCCCGCCCACCACCAGTCGCCCCGGCCGCGTATAACGGTAAGGGACGGGATGAGCGACCGCACCATTTCTTCTGTTCCATCGGTCGAACCATCATCGATTAAAAGCAAATGGTAATTCTTCCATGCTTGGTTTTTCAGGCATTCGATGAAGCGGTGCGTTATCTCACGGCGGTTATAAACTGGCAAGAGGATATATACTTTTTCGGTCACTTTTTTCTCAAGATGAAAATATAGTTATCACCCAAACCAAGCGCATCGAAAAACCTTGTGACTATATGATTAACTTTAGTTTTATGCATAAGTGAAAGTATTCCTAATATTAACTTTCCCCTTAGACCTCTATCCTCATATATCGACCAAAAAACGGAAGGCTTTCCCATTTTGGGATAAGTAGCCAGGTGAATCCACTGGTAATAAAGCCATTCGGAACTTGTAATGGATATGTGTTCTTCCAACCCCAGCCCTGCTTTCTCGGCGGCAATTTCCATTGACTTAAGTGAGAAATGCTGCAAATGATATGGTGCATGCCAATTAATCCACTTTCTTCCAAATACCTTGGCACCCCAGCCATTCGGGTTCGGGGTAGAGAGAATTGCAACACATCCCGGCTTTAATACCTTGGCTATGCCCTTTAAAGTGGCAATAGGGTCGGTAACATGCTCTATGACCTGTGCCATCGTCACGTAATCAAAAAAATCCGGCTGATACATATCCGGATCAAAAAGCCCTATATGAACTTTATATCCGAACTTTTCAGCAACTCTCCGGATGTTTTCATCCGCCTCCACTCCGTACACATCACAGTTCCGAGATTGGTGATAGCCAAGTGATTCGCCTAATCCACATCCGATATCTAAAACCCGGACATTTTTCGGCACCCATGTATACGTTGCGCTACGCTCTCCGTTCAACCATGAACAAAATCCTTTAACCTCTATGCTTTGCTTGTATTGATTGATATTGAAAGTTGCTCGAGGATAATAATCCGTATAAAGCCTTATAAGCTGCTCAGGCTTAAAATTGCTGTCCAAAAATTTATGCCCACAATTTGAACATTTATTTAACTGGAAAATTCCCGGATAACCATAACGATCATCATACAGATTGTTATATAAAGTAGTCGTGTCACGGGAACAGAGAATACAACTCACTTCAAAACCTGTTCATTATTTCGATGACCTTATGCATATCGTCTTCTTTATGAATATACCCAATAGAAATTAAGGATTTACTTATTTATCGTTAATTGTTTTCTGATGCCAAGCCAGATTATTCTTAAATTTATCAGTTAGTCGTTTTTGCCATTCTTTTAACTGCAAATTTGAAAAATGCTTTGTGGACCAGAAGTCATTTGAGTATTCATCTGTCTTATCCCATTCAATAAGACTCATTGTATCATGGTTATAAAGATCAGAACCAGGGTATGGGCATAAAATGGTTGCGCCGAAAACATCAGGCATTAAATTTTCTGCAAATTTTTCAGTCATAAGCAAATCTTCTTCTGTTTCCTCCGGCATACCGATAATAAAAAAAGCACGTCTCTTTATTCCGTTATCTTTTGCCCAGTCAAAAACATTTTTAATTTTTTCTGGGGTTACTCCTTTTTTCATCGCGCTAAGGACACGCTGACTCCCACTTTCGCAACCGACATTTATCTGCATGCAACCGGCTTCTTTCAGCCATGGAAACATCTCTTTGTCAGCCAGAGAGGCATGTATCATGCATTCCCATTTGGTATGGTTATTCCTGCGGATCTTTTCCCTGCAAAATGAGATAACATATTTCGCTGAAGTATCGAAGGTCGCGTCAACGAACTTGAAAGCATCCAGTTTATATTTTTTGGTTACTGATTCAATTTCATCTAAAAGATCATTGACATCACGGGATCGAATAGGATTAGACTTACTGTGATGTATACCGGTAATTGCTTTTTCGGCACAATAACTGCAATGAAAAGGGCACACCCTATTGGCCTGAAAACTCGTAATTCTTTGACCCGTCATTTGATAACAAAGAGCGATAGTGCGGCCATTTTTTATCAAATCCCTATCGGGCCATGGCAACTGGCTAAAATCCAAAGGTTTGCCTTCAACTATTTTATCACTATTGCCTTCCAGTATTTCCAGAAATGCCTGTTCTCCTTCACCAACTACAATTTGGTCTATTGGCTCTTGAATAAACTCTTTAAGGGCTGAGACATGATTTCCGCCAAAAACAATCTTAACCCTTGAATTTTTGCGTTTTATCTGTCCGGCAAGCCGCAGACCATGTTTGAAAGTCGGCGACGTGCAGGAAAAAGCTACAATGTCTGACGTTGATGCCCGCAAAACTACATCTTCGTCTTTATCAAAATAGCTTTGATAAAAATCAAACTCCAATTCCCCTGGATATTTTTTTTTGCAATATGCGGCAATATACCCAAGCCCTATGGACTCCCAGATATTAAAATAATACGGTTGTATGAGTGTTACTTTCATGACTGCCTCCTCAAATAGGTGTTTAAATAGCCACTTTGTTTTAGATATCTCTTACCAGGAGTGGGAACTGAGCTAGAATAGTGTTTAATTTTTTGTGCCAAACACGTATTTTTTGCCGCAGTATTAATAATGGCACATATTTTATCAAGTACATCAGCTATTTGTGGATAGACGGGCAGTGACAATATGCGCGAATAGACTAAATCGACATTTTTCAGACCAGTAATCATGGGTTCGTAATATGTTTTGAATTCCACTCCCGATTTTTTCAGTGCATGTGCTATAGCATCGCGTTCATTTGGCGAATCTAGAAGTATAGAAAACACACTATGATTTGTGCAGGTTGGAATCTGCTGAGTATGATAATTGAAATCAAACCTCTTTAGATATCCCTCAATTATCTGCATTTTAGCTTCCTGATTCTTTTCATAGTTTTTCAAAGACCTTAAAGCAATCACTGCGTTTATTTCCGGCATCCTGCATGAAAGTCTTCTAAGCTCTCTCGCAGTTTCCGCTATACGATTGTTATTCGTTAGTATCATGCCGCCTTCCGAAGCAGAAACAACCTTAGTAAAAGAAAACGACACAACTTCCGCTATTCCGCGATGCCCTAAATCTTTCAAATCAAAACCATGCGCCGCGTCGTATATAACAGGTTTATTTGTTTTTATATCAGCTTGATTACCAAATGTATCCACAGCTAATACTGCATCATAAGTATTGGTAGGCAAACTTCCAATATCTACTAACCAAGATTCTGGATCGATATCGCAAAAAACTGGTACATTCCCAATATTAGATTCAATCGCATAAATCGTGCTTGGCCATGTAAATGGCTGAACGGCTATACTTTTATTCCTCCACCCAGCCGCTTTCATTACGACTACAAGCCCCTGTGTGCATGAGGAACACGCTATAGCATGCTTAACTTTAAAACGACTTTTAAATTCAGCTTCTAGTTTTTCTACATTTACACCTATTGATACCCATCCAGAATTGATAATATTTTGTATTTCTTTATAATCTGATTTTTCAAGGCTTATCGTAGGTTTATTGAATTGTATTGGTGTCATATAAATCCCCCGTATTGTTGCTTCTAACAAGTTAAGATCTTTGATTAATAGGATATGTGGGTTAACCAAACCAAGAAGAGCAATATTTTTTGAATTTTGGCCTCAATATTTCTTTATAATATCGACCTATTCCATATGGAAGACATGATACTAGTTTCCCACGCAGATTTTGTTTTTGTTTTCGTACCACTTTTTTATAATGAAAAGTATCGTCAATAGATTGTACCCATTCTTCAATCTCCATCAAAATAGTAGTATACGGCTGATAAATTAATTTCACCGCTGTATTCGGCAGTGGATAAACCGACAGAAAGGGGTGCCCATCTTCATCCCAGCCATATTGATGAAAGTGATAAAATACAACAGGACTGTCATTAATCATGACTTTCCCATTTTTTTTAGTAATTTTATACTGTTGAATATTCCATGGAGCAACTCCAGCGCCCAGATGCTGAATCACCCGAACATCTACAAAATTATCAGGCCAGTTATCAAGTGAAAGTTGTCCGGGGTAATATCCGGGCTTATCTTTTGAATATTTATAACAGCATTCCTTCCAATATTGCAAAACATCACGAGACTTGGCATTGTTTCTGAAAACATTAAACTGAACACAATATTTACCTGCACTCATTGTATTATCAAAAAATGGAGTATAATTGTGAGAAACTACTGATGCTGAATAATTATCCAACTCTTTAAACAATATTTCCGGGTCATTGAAGAACATTATATCAGCGTCTATATAAGTAATCAGATCAACTTTGAATTGATTCAATATATAAAGGCATATTAACGGTTGCCAGACCGCACAATATTGTCCATGAGTAACTCTTTGTTTTACAGCTCTGCTTTCATCATTTTCAATTTGTGTCACTGATATAGGAATAAGATTCTTCCTGCCTGTTTTCTTGATTAAATCATAGGCAATGTCATCCATACACAGGGCATATAACACAAATTCACTGCAATTCGCCTCTAAAGACTTAAAAAGAGCAAGTCCCTGATACAGGTAATTTTTATCAAATAAAGTGCAAAAGTATCTCACTGATTTTCCCTCCAGGCAAAGATATTCAAAAGCATATCATAGCCATAAAACGAACTAAGCTTATTCAGATAAGGCATTTTTTTATTAAATCCAGAATGCATATGATAACGGAAACCATTTTGTTTTAGAACACCTAATAATTGGTCAAGGCGTTGGGGTTCCCCTGCAACAGAGTGATATTCGATAAATATATTTTCCACGCCACCCAGGTACTGACTGCAATTAAGGAGAACATCCGTTTCCGCTCCTTCAATATCCATTTTTAAGAAATCCACCTTTCTGTTATTTAAAAATTCCTTTAAATCTATTGATTCAACGTCAATGGTATTTGTATTAACCTCGGATGTAATCCGACCTGCATCGGCACCCTCAGACTTAAATTTCAGCCATGTTTTTTCATACCATACTGCTTTATTAATTATTGTGATATCGTCAAAGCCATTACCATGCACATTATTTATGAGATATTCATATATTTTAGGATCAGCTTCAAATGCAATAATTTCAGAAGAAGGGAATAAAGTCTTAAAAAACAAGACACTTACTCCAACATTTGCACCCACATCCAAAATATATGGGTTAAGTCTATTTGTATTAAATTCATATATCCTGTTTACAAAAATTTCCTTGTAAGCATAAAAAAAGGAGGTGTAGTCGGGTAATACCAAATCCATACCGTTTATCTTAATTTTACACTTTGTATAACGTGGAATCGTATCTACCCTTAATTTAAGTATGCAATATTTCCGATACTCAGAGCTGGTGATCAATTTGCATAAATGCTTGGCTGGTCCATAAACAAGCTTATTTAAAAAAAACCTGAACACTTGATATTCCTCCTGTAAAATATAACGTACCTGAACCTCTTGCAAAATGATTGAACCTTGTTATTGACAAGTTGTTTTGGCTGTCTGCGAACAACATTTTTTGTCCTAACAGTTGCTTCTGTTTTGCTGATATTGGAGTTTTACTCATCAAATAAATCTTCAAATTTAACCTTTTTATAAACATCCAATGCGCCACCCTGTGTTGCATTCAATATCTCAATATTATTTGCTTCTGCAATCGTCCTTAAAATATCAAATTGCTGCCAAAGAAGGTAATTTATTTTGAACATTTCGATTAAAGGAGTAGTGGTTCTACCGTCTTCGTTAACGGCGGCATCATTCTTCATTATTTCATTGTCATAAAAGTGCTTATAATCTCCGCGCCAGATCTCATCTAACTCTACGCCTAAAAGATATATCTTTTTACACCCCATATACATTGCTATAATTATGGCCATAATTGGAACTGACATGATGCCGGGTATTTTTCTGGTTATATCAAATATCTCTTTCCGATAAATATCCCAACCGAGTCCCATATTCAAATAACTTACCCGCCGATCGGTGAACAAATTATTTTGTTTTATAAAATTCACATCGGCAGCACTAAGAAACAACTGGGTATTCCCAATTTTCTTATCCATGAGTTTAAACCATTCAACATAGTTCTTCATGGTCAACTTAGGGGTAAGCAGAACATCAGGAGTGCAGTGATAATTAGGCTGGATAACCGAATAATCCGGGTGCAAGAATCCAGTCGAAACAAAAAAAGTAATTTCTTTTTTTAAAGGAAGCAGATTTTGCTTTTTTACTGACGGTCCGCTGCAAACGATAAAACAACGCTGGCCTTTGTGTATGTTTCTATAAGCTATGTTGGGCGCACATAGACGGGAAATAAGTTTTTCGTTTTCTTTCAATGATTGAATATGCCGTTTTATTAAATCCCTAAAGCCGGGCGGAATACACCAATACAAGAGCATATCCTTGAAATTTCGAGTACCCATACTATGCTTAATAACCCCTCAACTTTTTCCTTATAGGCAACTCTGAGTCACAAATTCTTTTCTGCCCGTCACCCAACGCAACTTCAACAGCACGCACCTGAGATAAAAGTTTCAACATCCCCTGCGGCTCAACCGAAGCCATCTGGTCTGTTCCCCGAAGAGTTCGATTCAAAGTAACGTATCTTTCTATAGTCTTTGCGCCGAATGCAACAGACACAGTTGTCGTCACAAGGCCAAATTCATGTCCGCTATATCCAACAACACAACCGTATCGTTTCTGCAATTCAGGGATAACCCTAAGATTTAGTTCAGGTTCATGAGCCGGGTACGTTGAATTGGTATGAAGAAGAGCAAAATTGTCCGTATATGATTTGATGATATCCACAGCGTGATCGACTTCCACAAGAGTACTCATGCCAGTAGAAAGAAGAAGAGGAAGATTTTTTTTGCAGATATAGTGAAGCAATTCATAGTTTGTAAGATGGGCTGAGGGGACCTTTATATAAGGAATAGTAGTATAGTTCGCCATGAAATCAACACTGTCTACGTCCCATACAGATGCAGTAAAGTCAATCTTGCCGGCACAGTACTTTTCAATTTCATCATACTGTGGCCGGTCGAACTCCACTTTATATCTGTACTCCAAATAAGTCATAGTTCCCCAAGGTGTTTCTCGAATCACATTTTTTTGATAATCAGGAACTGATTTTTCAGGATTTCTCTTTTGGAATTTGACACAATCCCAGCCAAATACAACAGCATAATCAATCATCTTCTTTACAAATGACATGTCCCCGTTATGGTTAATCCCGATTTCGGCGATCATGTATGTCTTTTCAATATCTCTGAAATGAAATGTCTTCTCGTTCATAAGGCAATGCTCTCCTCTCTATTCGCTCTCTAAATTATATGATGATTCCCCAAGATACCATGCATGGAAAAAAGTGTCAAAAACCTTCATCTTGTTCAAAAGGTTGTTTTTTTCTAGAATACGCAGAGCGTTCAGCACCTCGCTGTTATTCCAGATCTCATACATTGACTGCCTGTTTAAATCGCCCACAGGAACAAACTCATTGAAATCAAAAAAGCTTGACACGACAATACCGTCCCAGTTCACATCAATGTACCGATATAAATACGTATGGTCAGCTTTCTTGTGAAGACTTTGCCTTTGCTTCATCATCTCAATCTCGGATTTTCTCTTTTCGTCCTTAATCATGTCCTCAATAACTCTGTCGTAGTCGGTGCGGCCTATGCCGACGGAATCAACACCCAATTCGAAGCCCATATTAATAAAATTCTCTATATCTTCATTCGACTCGTCGAGGATCGTTGTCGATAAATGTATAAACGGATACTCTTCATTACCTCTCATCTTGATGAGTGCCTTGATGTTCTCCATTACCCTCTCAAAACTACTCTTTCTGCGCTGTTGTTCATAGCCTTGCTTATCCAATCCTTGAAACGATACTTGGAGAACGTCCACCTTGTTCTCTATAAAGCATTCAGAAATCTTTTCCGTAAACACTGTGCAATTACTTGTAAAATAAAGTCCATTGCCCTTTTTAATCTCCCTTATGAAATCCAGAGCATTGGGATGAAGGAGATTTTCGCCGTATCCGTTAATTTTGACAAAAGTTTCATGCTCCCTGTACTCCTTAATAATCTTATTAAACAGTTCAGGTGACATGAAACCAAAAGGCCGTGTCATAACAGCTCTCGCACAAAATAAGCAGTCCAGATTGCAGTTATTTGTAAACTCAAGAGAGGAGACAAAGGGGAAGTCCGGTCTGTGGTCATTGTCTAATGCCGCTTTATATGCTGACCTTTGATAATAGGCAAAAAGATTGTTCGATCTCTTTGAATTTGGATTATAGTAATTATTTATGTCACTACGGTATATCATTTTTCTCCTCCTTTAAATGAGATGAGCTGTACCATGCAATATTTCATTTCTTGTCCGAAAGAATTAACGAATGTTTCTACTTCAAAGGTTGTCCTGTCAAATAAGTTTATGAATAAGCCGTACAAAGTATCAATGCTTGGCTCGTTCAGATGAAATTCATTGTAATTACTATGCATATTTTCTCCCATGGGAACCGTCAGGAATAAATTTCCCCCTTTCTTTAATAAGCTCAACAACCTTGCGAGGAATTCCTTCGTTTGAGTTTTAGGGATATGCTCCAAAGTTTCAATGCATACTATCTTGTCAGCTCGAGGGCGCTCCCCGGTATTTACAAGGTATTCGTAGTCATTATAACTGTAAAATTCCACATTATGAGAGGAGAATAACTTTGTTGCGCAATCAATATATTCGCAATTTATATCCAATCCTACAACCTTTTTGGTCTTAAAAGATAAAATATAAGAGCCGTATCCCAGACCGCAAGACGCGTCCAACAAAACATCGTTGCTGCTCACATTTAACATACGGATTGCAGCCCCATACCGAGAAAAATGATTATAAAGCAGCTTAATATGCTCCTGTAAAGGTTCCTTTATAATAAAGTCAAATCTCAGGGTTTCATTTTTCATGGTTTCCTTGTGAATCATGCTGTCAGCCCATTTTTGTGAATAGACAAAATCAGATTCGGTATCGATATCAATAAAACTGTCCAACGAGGTTTGCTTGAAAAGATAAATGTCATCATTGTGCCAGGTCTTGGTCTTCTTAAATGCATCAACCCGAAAAACGATAAACTGGCCATTCTCAAACCCATATTCCGTCGTAACGTCCTGGGTGTTTTTTCTCGGATAGCTAGTCTCGAACAAAGGCATGTTATCCTTCCAGAGAAACGGGTGGACCTTTGAAACAGATATCAGTGATTTAATTCTCTTACCTTCTAAAATCTTCCTAATTGTAAAAAAGTCCTCTTTCTTACGAAATGGGGACGTAGGATTTAGAAGCCAAATATAAGCGTCATCATCTAATTCATATGTATCAATAATTACCGGTATCAGGTCATTAATGGCCGATTTTTCAGTTGCGAGAAATTTATCACGATGATGGATTATCACGTTTCCCATTGCCCCCACATTCTCTTTGTCTGTTGACAAGATGACGGAATCAAAAAAATTATTCGGTATAATCGAAATCAAATAATCAACAAGAGTCTTGTTGTCACTAAAAGGCCGCCAATTCTTATTCATACATCTCGAAGATTCGGATTTGGCCGGAATCAACGCGTAATGTCTATTCACTGTTTTTCTCACGGCTTTGCTCCTTTATCACCGACAGTTTTTTAATGTATCGCAAGAGTTCCCTCACAACCCCATTCCCGCCTGTAACAGGAAGAACAATTTTTGAAATTTCTTTTATTTCTTCAACTGCGTTTAGTGGGCATATCGGATAACCGACGCATAGCATTGCCTCAAGATCGTTAATATCATTTCCCACATAAATAACCTTGTCCATTGAAATACTATTTCTTTCACAGTGCTCCATTAGCGCTTCTTTCTTATCGAGAATACCCTGAATTAATGGTATGTCCAGTTTATTTGCCCTTTTTTCAACCACCTTGTTTATTTCAGAAGTTATAATCATCTGCCTTATTCCCATACCTTTAATGAGACTTACTGCCAATCCGTCAGATCTATTGACTATTACACTTTCTGTACCGTCTTCTTGTAATACCACTTTATTATCGGTCATTACGCCATCAAAATCGTATACAACCAGTTCCAAGTCCTGTCCAATTGTAAACTTACTATTCATAATTTCCCTCTTATCCCTATTGAGCGGTTATATTTTACTGACCTCCCATTTTAATAAAGTACTTAGGAAACCAAGTCTATGATTTCCTCGGACTGTTGAATTATCATCAAGTCGAAAAGTAACCAATAATTCATGGGTGTCAACCCAAAATGTTTTATCAGATTGCGAGCTGGTAAAATTAAGCATAACACTATAATCGCCGTGCCCGAGAGTTCTTTCAGGAATTCTAAGTTCTATTTTGTACCTGCCGGACGACAGATAATCCAGATGATTAGGAGGGACATCGAAAGTATCAGAGCCTAAAACATGGGTTCCCTCTTTATTTAAGATGCCCATATAACCATATAAGCCGCGCAATGCGACTCTGGAAATACAGATTATTTCGATCAAAATAGGCTCATCGCATTCAAATTTATTGGTTGCCATGCCAGAACCGTTTAATAGTCTTGCCGAGATCACTTGAAAGTCCTTCTCCGGATTTTCAGGAAAGACCTTTTCGATCTCATTACTTACCAACGTCCTGCCCAAATAAAGATCTACAACAGTATATGTCTCATCGTTTGCAATTAATTTTCCTTCTTCCATGAGCAAGCATTTTGAACACAATTGCCTTACCGACCCCATATTATGGCTCACAAAAAGTACCGTTCTTCCTCCCCTTGCCACTTCCCCCATCTTACCCAGACACTTCTTCTGAAACTGGGCGTCGCCTACTGCAAGCACTTCATCTACAATAAGTATCTCCGGCTCCAGGTGTGCTGCCACAGCAAAGGCGAGGCGCACATACATCCCTGACGAATACCTTTTAACCGGTGTATCAAGAAACTTCTCAATCTCCGCGAAAACCACAATCTCGTCAAATTTCGATTTTATTTCGGCCCTGCTCATTCCGAGTATTGCGCCGTTCAGATAGATATTTTCCCTGCCGGTCAACTCCGGATGGAAGCCGGTGCCGATTTCG
>CAZHHV010000018.1:1968-20583 GCA_964532335.1 uncultured Nitrospiraceae bacterium | reverse complement strand
ATTACGCTGTAGTTCAATTGTTAAAGCAGGGAGGAGAAGTTTATGCCAACGGTTCAAAGAAGCATAAGAATTCAGGAAAAAACATTTAGAGAGATTGAGCAGATGGTCAGAGAGTCAGGGAAGGAGTTTTCTGCTGTAACGAATGAACTGCTTGAGGAAGCGGTGAGGATGCAGCGCTGCTCCGGGATTGTCTTCAGCGAAGGGACTGCCGGGCGCAGGGCGCGGATTGCCGGCAGCGGTATTGAGGTCTGGGAAGTCATCGCTGCCTACAAAAACGTTGGCAAGGATTTTAACCGTCTGCAAAAAGCTTATCACTGGCTCACCGAGCAGCAGTTACGGTCTGCTGTCGGCTATTACAGAGCGTATCCTGAAGAGATTGACCGCCTTATAAAACAGAATGAAGAATTGACAAGAGAGGATGTTCATAAAAGATACCCCTTTCTTGTCAGGGGCAGCCGTTGAAATACTATCTTGATGAAGACCTCAGTCCAAAGATTGCGGAAATCCTTAGAAAGTATCATATAGATGCTGTCAGCGTCCATGAAGTCGGTATGGTGCAGGCTGCTGACAGAGAGCAGCTTGAGCGGGCTGCATCTAAAGGCAGATGTCTTGTAACCCGCAATAGAAATGATTTTATCCGCCTCACTGTTCAGTTTTTCAATGAGCATCGTCCTCATGCGGGAGTCCTTATCGTTCCGCATACTTTCCCCGGCGATAAATTCTCTCTCATAGCCCGCGCTATTGCTAAACACCATTCAAAACATCATACAGGCAGAGTAGCAGGCAGAGTAGAGGCATACGCCATAGATTTTCTTAAGCCTTAGTTATCCCGCTTTGCCATCTCCGTCTTTTGAATAGGGCATTTTCAAAGGTATAAACCAATAGAAACAACAAACGCATTAATTTTACGTGACCAGCAATACCCGTACAGCATCCCCTACCTTAATATCAAATACCGAAGAAGCATTGCCCTTGTAAGTGAAGAGTTCAAGATATTCCGTGCTGTTTACCAAGGCATAAAGTCCTTTGTCCGGAACCTGTGAATAGTGGCTTCTAAGTTCTGTATGCCTTTCCTTTACAATAATCTTTAATTTCCCTTCGGGATTGATGCCGTAGAGCATGTTCAAATCCAATGCCTTTATATTGGTTATAGCATTGCCAAAACGATCTATGTAAATGACTTCTCCTTCTACAGCTTTTTCTTCAGGTCTTGATGCAGACGGAAAATGCAGGGTTACATAATCGGTAATTGCTTCTCCGAAGTTTGCCGACTCTATGCCTTTTGTGAGCCATGCAGCAGCCGGGGCAAATATATCCCTGCCGTGAAATGTCGGGCCTTTGTAGGGCATAAAATAATGCTCTGATGTCAGGTGAATCACCTTAAGAGTTTCATTTTTTGAGTTGTATATCAGAGAGAAGACGCCATTATCAGGGCCTATGAAATAAGCATGGTCTGTTATGGCAAGTATAGGCCGCCTGCTTGAACCGACGCCGGGGTCAACAACCACGACATGAACTGTTTTCGGCGGGAAGAAGCTGTGGCTCATGCCGATTGTAAGCGCAGCCTCTTTTATATTATGCGGGCTTATGCCGTGTGTAATATCTATTATCTTTGCCAGAGGGTTGATTGATAATATTACGCCTTTCATCATCCCTACAAACGGGTCTTTATAACCGAAGTCGGATGTAAGGGTTATGAGCGGATTATTCTGCACTCAATATCTCCAATATTCATCCAGTGAACTTGATAGCATTTTCTGTCATTCTGGCTTGTCCCTATTTTGTCATTGCGGCTTGTCCGCAATCTTTCTGAAGGATTCCGAACAAGTCGGAATGACAAGAAAAGGATTCCCGACAGGCGGGAATGACAAAAAGTAAATATTCAATTTATATTCTAAGTCCCCCTGTAAGTTCTTTTACATCAGTTATGTTGTTCTCTGCCATAAATGATTCTATGCCGTTAATTATATCAATGGTTACGGACGGATTTATAAAATTTGCGGTTCCGACTGCGACCGCTGTTGCGCCTGCAAGCATGAATTCGATGGCATCAGCGGAGTTCATTATTCCGCCCATGCCGATAACCGATATTTTAACTGCCTTGAACGTTTCATAGACCATTCTAACGGCAATTGGTTTTATCGCGGGGCCTGACAGCCCGCCTGTTATGTTTCCGAGTCTTGGCCTCTTTGTTTTTATATCAATAGCCATTCCCGTAATGGTGTTTATCAGAGAAACAGCATCAGCCCCCGCATCTTCTGCCACCTTTGCCATAAGTGCGATGTCGGTCACATTAGGTGAGAGCTTTACAATAAGAGTGATATCTGTCACCTTCCGAACTGCGCTGACAACCTCGAAAGTCACCTTTGGGTCTGTACCGAAAATACTCCAGTTAGCTTCTTTATTAGGACATGATATATTCATCTCAAGTCCGTGTATTCCATCCACAGCGCTTAATCTCTCTGCTGCTTTTGCATATTCGTCAATGGAATCACCAAAAAAATTAACTATTACAGATGTATCAAATTGTCTTAGAAAAGGAAGTTTTTCTCTTATAAATTTTTCTATGCCTATATTCTGAAGTCCAATGGCATTGAGCATCCCTGCAGGCGTCTCTACGACACGAGGCGGGGGATTACCTTCTCTGGGTAAAAGAGAGAGCCCTTTTACAACAATTGCTCCGAGCTTGTTGAGGTCAACAAATTCAGAATATTCCTCGCCATAACCGAAGGTCCCTGATGCGGTCATAACAGGGTTTTTAAGTTTCAGTTTTCCTATGTGTACAGTTAAGTCCATACAATTTCCTCTGCCGAAAAGACAGGCCCTTCTTTACATACCCTTTTATAGCCTTTTTTTGTTTTTACCGTGCACCCCAGACATGCGCCGACACCGCATGCCATATTTTCTTCCATAGAGATATAGCTTTTGATTCCTTTTTCTGCGGCAAATTTAGAGACAGCCTCAAGCATCGGCGATGGGCCGCAGGCGTATAGCTGATGACTGATAGCTGATAGCTGATTGGCTAAGAAATTATTTAATGTGCTTACGACTGTGCCTTTTTCTCCTTCTGAGCCGTCATCAGTGCTGATTATCAATTCCTTTTTGACAAGTCCTTTTAATTCGTTAAGCATGAGCAGTTCATTTTTCGTCCTTGCGCCGTAGAAAAAATGGATATTCCCTGAAAGTTTCTCTGCAAGAGGGAATAGCGATGCAATCCCTATACCTCCTGCAATGAGAACGGGAGTTAGTTTTTTGCCCGGCATTGGGTATCCATTACCTAACGGCCCGAGCAAGTTTACAGTGTCTCCCTTTTTCATCTCTCTCATTCTTTCAGTACCTTTGCCTTTGATTCTGTAGAGAAACTGCAGTTCTCCGCCTTCGGCGGATGATGTTTCTCTGAAGATACTGAAGGGACGCTTAAGTAATGGGTCATATGAAAAATCAGTTCCAATCATATAAAACTGACCGGGGAGTGAACGCTGTGGAATATCATCAGGACTCAGGACAAGAAGGTTGTGGTCTTTGTTTACAGGAGTGTTTTCTGTTATTTTTGCTCTTATGTATTTACTCAAAGGTTATCTCTAATATCTCGTATTCCATGGTTCTTGCAGGCGCCTTAATCATTGCTGTATCGCCCACCTCTTTACCTATCAAGGCCCTGCCTACAGGCGAGCTTATGGAAATTTTTCCGCTCTTAACATCCGCCTCGTCAGGGCCTACAAGCATAAAAATATATTCTTCATCTGCTGCTGTGTCCAGCACCTTTACCTTAGCGCCAAAAGCTGCCTTTGATTGATTTATCTTTGAAGGGTCAATTATTTCAGCGAGGGCTAATTTTGCCTTAAGTTCCTGTATCCTCCCTTCCATGAAGGACTGCTTTTCTTTTGCAGCGTGGTATTCTGCGTTTTCCGAAAGATCTCCGTGCGCGCGCGCCTCTGCTATTGCCTGAATATTTTTAGGCCTCTCTACTTTCAGAAGTCTATCAAGCTCTTCCTGAAGTTTCTGATGGCCTTCGCGTGTCATGGGGACTCTCTGCATAATCATCAATCTCCTTTATTTCTTTAATTTAACACTTTTTACTTTGTTTTTTCAAAAGCACTGATGGTAAAATCGGATGACGGATAAAGATTAAGAATACGGCAGGGGGTAGTCTTTGAATCAACTTACAGGTCTGATATCAGCAACAGAAAAAGAGAGCAGGGCTATCTTAAAAACTCTCAGAAGGATTAAAGATAAAAGTTTAGCGCTGCCTGTTTATCAGGGGAAGCTCGGAAAGACAAATATCATTCATATCATCTCAGGCATCGGCAAGACCAATGCCTCACATGCAGCAACCCTTCTCATCGAAAAATTTTCTCCATCCGCTGTAATAAACTTTGGGATTGGCGGCGCGTATCCTTCGGCGAATCTCAGGGTAGGGGATATAGCGATTGCAGACAGGGAGATATACGGTGATGAAGGGCTCTGGCTGAAAGACGGATTTCATAAAGCTGATGAAATAGGGATACCTTTATTAAAGAAAGGCAGGAAAAAATATTTCAATGAATTTCCACTCGATAAGAAGTTTATAGGAAAAGTTATGGATGTTTTTAAACGCCAACTTCACCCCCCCATCCCCCCCTTGACAAGGGGGGGTGACAGGGGGGTAATAGCCAAGTCAGGCGCATTCGTTACTGTTTCCACCGCTACCGGCACAGACAAAAGGGCGAGAGAACTTGAAAGGAGATTCGATGCAATATGCGAAAACATGGAGGGCGCTGCTGTTGCGCATGTCTGTGCGGTGTATGGAATCCCGATGCTTGAAATAAGAGGAATAAGCAATATTGTTGAGGACAGGGACAGGAGCAAGTGGGACATAAAAACCGCAGCAGAAAATTGCCAGAAGATAATATTAGCTCTAATTAAAGAAGGCAGAATGTAGGATTCTCGCTTTAAAATCTTTTTTGCCATACTTAAAATCAAACCAGAAATTTTAATAATTATCAAGATGTTTTTTATTATAGAAGCGCGCCGCTGTGATATAATTTTATAAGCAGAAGGGGTGATTCCTGCAGCAGGGGGATGACAGAAAGTGTGGGATTATACCGATAAAGTAAAAGAGCATTTCTTGCATCCGAAGAATATCGGAGAAATAGAAAACCCTGATGCGGTGGGAGAGGTTGGCAGTATTATCTGCGGAGATGCATTAAAACTATATCTTAAGGTTGATAAAGAAACAGGAAAGATAATAGATGCAAAATTCCAGACATTCGGCTGTGCAAGCGCAATTGCAAGTTCATCGGCGCTTACCGAACTGATCAAGGGCAAGGCGCTTGATGAGGCGTTAAGGATTTCAAATCAGGATATTGCAGGGTTTCTTGGCGGACTCCCGAAGGAGAAGATGCATTGTTCTGTCATGGGAAGAGAAGCATTAGAAGCTGCTATTGCAAATTACAGGGGACAACCTGTATCAGCAAAAGAAGAAGGCAGGCTTGTATGTAAGTGTTTTGACGTTACCGAAGAAAAGATAAGAAGGGTTGCAATAGAAAATCATCTTACAACAGTGGACGAAATTACGGATTATACAAAGGCTGGCGGAGGCTGCGGTGAGTGCAAGGTTGAAATAGAGGCTATTCTCAGGGACATCTGGATGCTTAAGAAACCTGAAAAGCCAGCTATCACTAAAAAACTTACCAACCTGCAGAAAATCGCACTTATACAGGAGATTATAGAGAGCGAGGTAAGACCCGGATTACAGGCAGACGGCGGTGATGTGGAATTGATTGATATTGATGCTAATAAGGTGATTATAGCGCTCAGGGGGATGTGCACCGGCTGTCTTATGGCAGATGTGACTGTAAAAAGGATTCAGGATAAACTGAGAGAATTAGTAAACGAAGAAATTATTGTGGAGGCGCAATAAATGAATACCATATATCTTGACAATAACGCTACGACAAGCATCGCGCCTGAAGTTCTTGAGGAGATGCTCCCTTATCTGAAAGAAATGTACGGCAATCCTTCAAGCATGCACACCTTTGGAGGACAACTGCACAGGAGAGTCGAAGAAGCAAGGGCAAAGGTTGCAGGACTCATCGGCGCAGAGCCTGAAGAGATAATATTCACAAGCTGCGGGACTGAAAGTGACAATACCGCTATTATGAGTGCTGTTGAGTCTCTGCCTCAGAAAAGGCACATCGTTACGTCAAGGGTGGAACACCCGGCGGTGTTAAATTTCTGCAAGCATCTTGCGCGTAAAGGCTATAGAATTACCTTCGTCTCTGTAGATAAGCATGGGAGACTTAGATTGGATGATTTCTCCAAGGCGATTGGTGATAATACTGCTCTGGTGTCTCTGATGTATGCAAACAATGAAACAGGGGTAATTTTCCCTCTAATGGAAATAGGAGAGATGCTCAAAGAGAGGGGTATCTTATTTCATACCGATGCTGTTCAGGCACTTGGAAAAATCCCGGTAGATTTAAGTAAGCTGTCTGTTGATATGCTCTCATTGTCAGGGCATAAACTGCATGCGCCGAAGGGTGTTGGCGCATTATATGTCAGAAAGGGGACAAGGTTTAACCCGTATATTATCGGTGGTCATCAGGAACATGGCAGGAGGGCAGGGACAGAAAATGTGGCTTCAATCGTGGGACTCGGTAGGGCATGTGAGCTTGCAGGCGAAAATCTCTATAAAGAGATGACCTATCTGAAAAGGCTAAGGGATAGACTTGAAGCATCACTTTTAAAATTGTGCCCAGATGCGAGGGTAAATGGAGATACGGAAAACAGATTGCCGAATACCACAAACCTAAGTTTTGAGTATGTTGAGGGAGAGGCAATCCTTCTCAGGCTTAATGAATTCGGCATCTGCGCCTCATCCGGCTCTGCATGCACATCCGGCTCTCTTGAGCCGTCACATGTCTTAAGGGCAATGGGCATCCCTGCCACAGCTATCCACGGCTCTGTCAGATTTTCATTGAGCCGGTATAACACTGAGGCAGAGGTGGAAAAGGTTATTGAAATAATGCCGGCGATTATAAAGGAACTTAGAAATCTCTCGCCTTATGGAAGGCAGAAATTATAGATAGTGTCCTGTCTGTAACAGTTTTTTATAGTTTTTGACGTGTCATTCCGCACTTGATGCGGAATCCAGGGTTTCCCGTGAAAACGGGAACCTATTTCCTTAATAGTTCCCTGCTTCCGCAGGGACGGCGTCTGGATTCCTGCTTTCGCAGGAATGACATAATCGTGTAAGTTATTTGTGAGACACTACACTATCTTTAACCGTGCACTTTGCTATTTTGGGATAAGGCAGTAGCGCAATTACTTTCCGGGCACTTTGGGTATTGTCCCGAAAAGATATTTGAAGTCTTCATCCTCAAACCTTACCCCTGCGCCTACATAAGCTCCGCGCCGTTTTTTGTTAAGGAGATTGTCACCGCCTGCGGAAAGGAATACGTGTTTGAATATGAAATAATCAACCCCAATTTTTGCATGAGGTCTTTTTGCATTTTCTTCATCACTTCCGAAGTCCCAGACATCAGCAGAGAGTTTTGCCTTGTCTTTCAGGAAGAAATAATCCGCGCCGATTCCGAATGTGTTTTCAGTAAGACCGATTCTAAGAGCAAGATCCTGAAATCTCTTTGCAAACTGTGCTGTAAATTCTATCTTTTTCTCTACCTTCTCTTCTGTAACAGTTGAACCGTTTGTAGTTGTGGTAGTAGTCTTGACATTCCCCACAGGGTCGCCGACAATACCTATTATGTAGTATTTGTCAGGTTTTGGCTGGAGGGTCACATAAAACTGTCCTTTGGCGTCTTTTGGTTTTGTGAGATAATCAGCCTGAAATGTTATGAATGTCCTGAATCTGTCTATAGCGCCTAATTGCTTATTAACACCTTCAGCAGCCTTATTAAACGACTCGTAAAGCCTGTCATCCTTGACAAGTTTGCCGAGGCTGCCTTCACCCTGTTCAATCTTTTTGGAGATGGTGTCAATTGATTCTGTCGCGCTCTTGATAGACGGCCTGTTCTCCTCTATCATTGCCTTGAGCTCCTGAGATGCCTTTCCGAGGTTTGCCACAAGGTCAGGCCCGTCTTTTTTCAGAGAGGCTGAAAAATCTTTTACATTGCCGATTGTAGCTGTAAGCGGTTCCTTGTTTTTTTCTACAAGGTCATGTATTGATGCGATGAAATTGTTGATATTGTCAAGCGCTGTCCGCATCTTTTTATCATTTACGGATATTGTATCTTTAAGCCCTGCGGTGATGTCTTTAAGGTTCAGGATAGATTCCTTGAGAGCTGCTTTTCCCTCTGGCGTGCCGATGGATTCGTTAAGGGCGGATGCGAAATTGTTGATGTTTGTAGAGACCTCTGTAAGATTCTTTACAAGGTCGTCAATGTCTACGACCTCTACCACATTTTTTATCGTATCTCCATCCTTCAGCGGCGGCGGCTGCGAACCTATTTTCAGTTCCATATATTTGTCTCCGAGAAGTCCTGTTGATTTTATACCTACAGAGGCGTCTGAATACAGCACAACATTTTTATCTATTCTGAGGGTGAGCCTTGCCTTTCCGTTTCTGAGTTCCATCTTTTCAATGGTGCCGGCATCAACACCGGCAACCTTTATCCTTGTCTTTTCGTCAAGGCCTCCGATATTTTTGAACTCGGCATAGACTACATATCCTTTCTTTTTTACCCATTCAAATCCGCCTACCTTAAATGTCATATATGTCAGGAGGGCAATAATTATAAGCGCAAAAGAACCTACTTTCAGTTCTGTAGAAAGACCTTTCATGCAGTTACTCCCTCTATCTTTATTGGCCCCACTGCGCTTCCAGTTATAAACTGCCTTACTATTGCATTGTCTGTGTTTTTTATTTCATCAGGCGTGCCGGTGGCAATTATTCTGCCTTCATAGAGCATTGCAATCCTGTCTGCAATCTTATATGCGCTGCGCATGTCATGAGTTATAGCCACTGATGTGACTGAAAGTTTCTGCTTCATATCTATTATAAGGTCATTTATCGCGTCAGCCATTATCGGGTCAAGCCCTGTGGTAGGCTCGTCGTATAGAAGTATTTCAGGAGAGTGGGCTATGGCCCTTGCAAGTCCGACCCTCTTTTTCATTCCTCCTGAAAGTTCAGACGGCATAAGATTTTCTGCCCCGATCAAACCGACCATCCTGAGTTTTTCACTTGCTATTTCTTTTGCATCGTTCTCTTTCAATTTCCCGTGCCTCATTAATGCAAACGCTACATTTTCCCATACCTTCATTGAATCAAACAAGGCTGCCATCTGAAAAAGCATGCCGAATCTTTTCCTGGTCTCATATAGTTCATTCTCGCTGAGTTTTGCAATATCAACGCCGTCTATCAATATGGAGCCGCTGTCAGGCTTAAGCGTGCCTATGATATGTTTTATAAGAACACTCTTTCCCGAACCGCTTCCTCCTATCACCACCATGCTTTCGCCCTTCTCAACTTTGAGGTTTGCGCCTCTGAGCACCTGGTTTCTGCCAAAGGCCTTATGCAAATCTATAATCTCTATCATAATTAAATCCTAAACTCTAATATCCTAAATCCTAAATGTTTTTGATTTTGAATTTTGGTCATTTGATATTGTTTAGAATTTAGTGCTTTGGATTTATAATTTTTCTTCATTTGAATAACCACGCTGACAAGAAATAGTCGGAAATTAATATGGTCATTGATGACAATACCACAGCTCCAGTTGTGGCCTTTCCAACACCCTCAGCGCCTCCTGAGGTATAAAAACCCTTATAGCAGCTTATTATAGCAATGGATGCGCCAAAAAAACACGCTTTAATGAGGCCGTTGTATATGTCGCTTGTCTCAAGATAATCCCAGGTCCTTCTCCAGTATACCGATGAATTAGCGCCTAAAACAGTCACTGTAACAAAGAATCCTCCAATGATTCCTATGATGTCAGCTATAACTGTCAGAGAAGGAAGTATGATTGTGCCCGCAATAAACCTCGGCACAACAAGATACTTGACAGGATTTGTGGCTAATGTTTCGAGGGCATCTATCTGTTCTGTCACGCGCATTGTGCCAAGCTCTGCAGCCATGGCAGCGCCGGCCCTTCCCGCAACTATCAAGCCTGTAAGAACAGGCCCGAGTTCGCGCGTGATAGAAAGGGCGACGACTGTTCCGACCATTACTTCGGCATTGAATCTCTTAAATCCTGTGTAACTCTGAAGCGCAAGGACCATGCCTGTAAATACCGCTGTTATAAGCACAACAGGCAGGGATTTAATGCCAATCTCCACTACCTGTTTGAATGTGTTTCTAATTTCAAATGGCGGCAATACGAGCTGTTTTATTGCAGAACACAAAAGGAGCAGGATACTCCCGAGTTCTGCAGTAAATAACACAAAAGTGCTCCAGAACATCGTGACTGAACGCCCTAACAATTCAACAGGTTTAAGCAGAATATTAGCCATTAATGTATACCCGTCGTGATTTATTACCCAGAGAGGTCAGGATTTCATATGGAATTGTTCCTGCCCTTTCTGCAAGTTCAAATGCTGTGAGGGCAGTATTTTTCTGTCTGCCAAGCAGAACAACCTCATCTCCTTCAGAGACGTCTCCGATTTCTGTAACATCCGCCATCGTAGTGTCCATGCATATCCTGCCGGCCACAGGGGCGCGTTTCCCTCTGATAATAACATCCGCATTATTTGACAGGGCTCTCGGATATCCATCAGCATAACCAACGGGCAATACCGCTATAAGGCTTTCTCTTGTTGTAATAAAGGTCCTTCCATAGCTTACAGGCGTTCCTTTTTTAAATCTTCTTATAGAAAGTATCTTTGTCCGAACAGTCATGGCAGGTTTTAAATTAGCTGATAGCTGACGGCTGATAGCGGATGGCTGTATAGGTGAACAACCATACAGCATCAGCCCCGGCCTGACGGCATCAAAATATGATTCAGGAAGGGTTATGACAGCGGCGCTGTTAGCCATATGACAGAGAACGGACTGGGCTTTTTTAGCAAGGACATTCCTTGCTTTATTAAATCTGTCAATCTGCATTAAGGCATAGGACCTGTCAGAAAGGTCGGCATCTGAAAAATGGCTCATAAGCCCACTGACCGATATAAAATTAATTTTATCTATTGCGCTCATCCCTTTTTCTATGTCTTCCATATTAAAACCGAGCCTTCCCATGCCTGTATCCACTTTTATGTGCAGATTGACATTATGTTTTCTTGCCTTTGCTTCTTTAGAGAATCTTTGCGCTGTTTTAACATCATGGACTACAGGTATCAGGGTGTATTTAAAATAATCTTCAATATTGTTTTTATCAAAAAGTACAATTATCGGCGCTTTAATGCCTGCACGTCTCAGGGCTATGGCTTCTGATGTGTATGCCACTGCAAGATAAGAAGCCCCTTCTTTGACAAGCCGGCGGGAAACTTCAACAGCGCCGTGACCATAGCCGTCTGCCTTTACAACAGCTATTACTGTGCTGGTTCCTGTTATCTTTTTTGCTGTTTTAAAATTATGTGCTATAGCACTGAGGTCTATCTCTGCTATTGGTCCTCTTTCCATAGGCAGTTCGGAGTTTTGAGTTATGAGTCCGGAGGATTTTAAAAACTACTTCGAACTCCAAACTCTTAACTCATCATTTTTCCTGTCCTGTTTTTTCTTTCTTTTCTTTGTCTTCATCAACTGGTTTTTTTGGTGTGACGTCTATCTCGTCAGGCTCTGACATGGATTTCTTGAAATTTTTTATAGCCTTTCCAATACCGCCTGCGAGTTCCGGCAGCCGCTTGGCTCCGAAAAGGATAATTACGATTACCAGTATAATGATTAGCTCCTGCATGCCTAAACCAAACATATCTTACCTCCTTTTTTAGTGACAGTGTCAGTTTTCAGTGTCTGTTCACTGACACTAATCACTTTTTTATAATCTTCCATTGTATTGATATTCAGAAATGACCTGCCTTCAGGGTCTATCTGCCTTACCTCTTCTTCTTTTATATATAAGACGTTAATCTCTGTCAACAAATCTTTTAATTTCTTCAGTCCTTTGTTAAGTCTTTTTTCAATGACGCCGAGAATGTTTTTTGAATATATCCCGAACAAGGGCTGCGGCTTTCCTTCAAATACAGGTATCGCAGCATCCCATTTATTAGTCCCGGAGTTAAAGTTATTGTATTTATCAACCATATACTTCATAAGCTGGCCATTCAGGAACGGCATATCACAGGCGACTACGAATATCGCATCATCCTTTATGTTTGACAGCACAGAGAAGATGCCGGTGAGCGGCCCCCTTTGATTGACAATGTCTCCTATCATCGGCGCCCCGCAGTAAAAATAAAGTTCCGGTGTGTTTGTGCTTATAACTGCCCTTCCGAATAAGCTTTTCATCAGATTGACGCTGGAATCAATTATTTTTTCCCCATTAATCTCAATGTGTCCCTTCAGCAATGGGATCCTCCGGTTCTCTCCGCCTGCTAAGATTGTTCCTGTCATAGCCATTTTTACTTATCGTAGTAGTCTATTCAAAAAAGATTTTTAATACAAGCTAAAAGTGCTCTCGGTAAATATTTTTTCTTGCTTAAATGCGCTGCTTTTGTTATAAAATAAACAGAAAGGGCGATAAGGTTACCTGCCCTGTTGGTGACAGATGAAAAAGTTGATCCGGCAAATTAGATCTTTTGGGAGTCTGAGTAAGGAGGATGGTGTGCATGTCTCATTAATAATGAGAAAGCCTGAAGTTCCCTTCAAGACACCCACCTATTTTATAGGCGGATCTGATTGTTCATTTGCACGGCAGGGTGGGTTTATTTTACATTGTCCCGACATTGTCCCGACAAAGTCGGGACGCTTAGTTAGAAAGGCCGGGCAGGCATTTATAGCGGAAATAATGTTTCTGAGGGAAAATATAAATAAAGGGTTTGATTATTGGCTCAGCTTATTGAGCCGTATAATAAAGTATGCCGGTAAAATACATGCCAGGCATATATTCCCGCTTAGTCCTTAACAGAAACACTTAAACCATATCTCCTGCCTGAAACGCGTAAGAACGGATTTTTGTTGTTGCGCAAAAACCTTTTTAACTTGTACCCAATGAGTGAGCACGCATGTCTACGACTCGTAGAGCGGTATTTATGGATGCCGTATTTTTGCGTTAAATATAGAGTGAAAAGGAGGATAGTATCCAATGATTGATACAGCATATCTGGTGTTAATTGCTGTCGGCGTCGGCGTTGGTGTTGGAGTGATTATGGGCTTTATATACAGAAGCTCTCTGAAGCCGCGGCAATTAGATATTGAGAAAGAAAAAATAAAACTGTTTGAAGAGGCAAAAAAAGAAGCAGAGACCAGAAAAAAGGAGGCATCTCTTGAGGCCAAGGACATTGTCTATCAGGCTAAGGCGGAGGCAGAGAAAGACCTGAAAGAGAGGCGTTCTGAGTTAAACCAGCTTGATAAAAGGCTTAGGCAGAAAGAGGAGACGTTAGACCGCAAGTTTGACCAGATAGATAAAAGGGAACATGACCTTACAAGAAGGGAAAAAGAATACGCTTCAAAAGAGCGGGCAATACAGGAGAAAGATAACCGATACAATCAGATGTTAAAGGAGCAGACTCTTCAGCTTGAAAGAATCTCAGGAATAAGTTCTGAGGAGGCAAAGGCAGAACTGTTTAAGAGGGTGGAAGAGGAATCCCGTTTTGAGGCGGCAAAACTTGCAAAGGCTATAGAAGATGAGGTGAAAGAAACAGCTGAGAAAAAAGCCAAGGAAACGATAAGCTTTGCCATACAGAGATATGCGAGCGAGTATGTCGCAGATGCCACAGCATCGGCAGTAAGCCTTCCAAATGACGAAATGAAGGGCAGGATAATAGGAAGAGAAGGCAGGAATATCCGCGCGCTTGAGGCGGCTACAGGCGTGGACCTTCTTGTTGATGATACCCCAGAGCTTGTAACTCTCTCGGCTTTTGACCCGGTAAGGAGAGAGATTGCGAGGATTTCACTTGAGAGGCTGATTGCGGACGGCAGGATACATCCGACGAGAATAGAGGAGGTTGTTGAAAAGGTTAAGAAAGAGGTAGATGCAAACATCAGGGAAGAAGGAGAAAAGGCAGTTTTTGATATCGGGCTTTCAGGGATACATCCTGAGATAATAAAACTTCTCGGCAGACTCAAATACAGGACATCATACGGACAGCCCGTGCTTCAGCATTCAAAAGAGGTGGCGTATCTTGCAGGCATGATGGCAGGCGAACTCGGCATTGACGTCAAGCTTGCCAAAAGGGCAGGGCTCCTACATGATATAGGCAAGGCGGTGGACCATGAGGTTGAGGGTTCGCATCAGGAGATTGGGGCGAGTATTGCAAAAAAACACGGTGAAAATCCTAAGGTGGTAAATGCAATAATGGTGCACCACGGAGAGGGTGACCCCATAACAGCAGAAGCGGCGCTGGTTGCCGCTGCTGATGCGCTATCCGCTGCAAGGCCGGGCGTCAGAAGAGAAAGCATAGAAAATTATCTGAAGCGGCTTGAGAATCTTGAAAAAATGGCGATGTCATATAAAGGCGTGGAGAAATGCTATGCAATACAGGCTGGCAGGGAGATAAGAATAATTGTAAGGCCAGAAGATATGACGGATGATATGTCAGCGGTAATGTCCAAGGATCTGGCAAAGAAGATAGAAGCCGAGATGACGTATCCGGGACAGATAAAGGTTACTGTTATCAGGGAATCGAGATATGTGGAATATGCTAAATAGCTGACAGCTAAAAGCTTACAGCTATCAGCTTTTTTGATTATGAAAGTTTTATTTATAGGCGATATAGTCGGCAAGGTCGGCAGGACAACCATCAAGGGACTCCTGCCCAATATCGTTGACAGGTACAAAATCGACCTTGTAATTGCAAACGGTGAGAATGTTGCCGGCGGTTTTGGCGTGACAGACAAAACAGCAGGCGAGATACTGAATTGTGGTGTTCATGTCATTACAACCGGCAATCATATATGGGATAAAAAGGATTCTATCCCTTATATCGCAAAAGAAGACAGGATACTTAGGCCCGTGAACTATCCGCCGGGTGTGCCGGGATGCGGCAGCGCAGTGCATGCTCTTTCAAACGGTACAAAGGTCGGAGTGCTGAACATCTCAGGCAGGGTGTTCATGTCAGCCCTTGACTGCCCGTTCAGGACCGGCAAGGAAGAGATTAAGAAACTAAGAGAATCAACGGATATAATTATAGTGGACTTCCATGCCGAGGCAACCTCAGAAAAGATAGCGTTCGGTTATTTCGTTGACGGTAAAGTAAGTGCGGTAATCGGCACGCATACGCATGTGCAGACAGCAGATGAAAAGATACTTCCTAACGGCACCGCATATATTACGGATGTCGGAATGACAGGGCCTGCGGTTTCTGTTATAGGGATTGAGAAAGAGCAGATTATAGAGCGGTTTCTGCTTCAGATGCCTATGAAATTTGAAGTGGCTAAGGGCGAAGGCGTATTGTCGGCAGTGGTTATAGAGATTGACGAAAAGACCGGAAAAGCAACCGCAATTCAGAGATTACAGCTTAAATATCCCTGACATTCGGCCCTCCGCCTTTTACAAATTGAAGGCTTATAAGTCCAACAAGAAAAAATACTGCCACTGATAATATCGCCGGACGCTGGCTTCCAAATGATGATGATATGTATCCGAACAGCAGCGGCCCGAAGATAGATGAAGTTTTTCCAACCATTGAATATACGCCGAAGTATTCTGATTCATGTTCTACAGGCACAAACTGCGTGAAAAAAGCCCTGGCTGCCGCTTGAACAGCGCCGAGCCCGAAGCCTGCTATGCAAGCGATAACCCAGAAATGCAGTTTGGTTCCGGCAAAATAGGCCAGGACCGATACTGAAGACCACATCAATAAAGATAATGAAATAACCTTCTTCGGCCCCCATGCGTCCGTCGGCTTTGCCATGATAAATGCGCCTGAAAGAGCTGTTATCTGCACTATGATGTAAAGCATTATAAGCTCCTTAGTGCTGAACCCGAGCGTTGTTGCCGCAAAGATGCTGGAAAAAACAATCACTGTATTTACGCCGTCTTCAAATATGAAGTAGGAGATTAAAAACTTTCTTGTCTCTCTGTCTGACCATATCTTCCTGAATGTCGTCCATGTGTCACGAATTCCCCTTGACGCCGAATGCATCAGTCCCGGCCCCTTTCGCCTGTCTTCCGGCAGGAATAAGAATGCCGGGATGGAAAAGACGCCGAAGAATGCGGCAATCATCAGCCACGTTAAATCAAAATATCCGCTGTTCATTAAGGTAAGGGCAAGGATAAGCGACAGTATTGAGCCTGCATAGCCGACGCCATAACCCCATGCAGATATTCTTCCCTGATATTCCTTTTCTGCAATCTCCGGAAGGAATGAATTATAGAATGCAAAGCCTCCTTCCATGCCGATATTTGCGATGATTACAAGAATGAAGCCTTCAACAGCCATTCCTTTCTGAATTAGAGAAAAGGAGGCAACAGCGGAGATGCACAGCATTGTGTATATGAAAAGAAGTCTTTTCCTCATGCCGCTGAAATCTGCAATCCCTCCGATAAGAGGGGAGGTCAGGACTACGACAGCCATGCTTAACGAGACTGCTCTTCCCCACCATAGGTCGCCGAGGCCTGATTCATTGCCTACGATATAATTTGCAAAATAGACAGGGAAGATAACTGCGCTTATTACTGCGGAGTAGCTTGAATTCGCAAAATCAAAAAGACACCAGCTTATGACCTGTTTTTTGTTTTTCAGCGGCATGGGATATTATATACTTAATATGAATTCAATCCTCTAATCTCTTTAGCCCTGCAACTGTTTTTCCCAGACTTTCCATGTCTTCCACATTAAATATCACTGCCTCAGGCTCTATCCTCTTGATCAATCCTGAAAGGACCTTGCCGGGCCCCACCTCAACAAATACCTTAATCCCTGATTGAAAAATTGTCCTTACGGAGTCTTCCCATAAAACAGGATGGCTGAGTTGTTTTACAAGCGATGCCTTTATGCTGTCAACAGTGTCCAGAAATATTGCATCTGCATTGCTTACAACGGGAATCGTGGGGGCATTCATCTTTATATTTTCAAAGGATAAGAACTCAGAGAGCGCTCTTGAGGCATTTTCCATCAGGGCGCAGTGTGACGGAGCGCTTACTGCAAGCGGCATCGCCCTTTTTGCGCCTGCTTCCTTCGCAAGCTTCATTGCCTCTTCAATTGCTTCTTTCTCGCCTGATATTACTATCTGTCCGGGGCAATTATAATTGGCAGGCGCAGCGTAACCTGAGCGCACAGAAGAGCATATCTCTTTAACCCTGTCCCTATCCAGTCCAAGGATAGCAGCCATGAGTCCTTTGCCTTCAGGAACCGCCTGCTGCATCAGATGACCGCGTTTCTCTGTAAGCTTTATAGCATCTCTGAATGAAAAAACCGATGATGCAACAAGCGCTGAGTATTCGCCGAGGCTGTGACCTGCTACAGCAGAGGGTTTTACCTCTTTTGCTTTCAGAACTGTGTATGCTGCCAGGCTCGCCGCAAGAAGACACGGCTGGGTTCTATGAGTCTTGTTAAGCTCTTCAGCAGGGCCGTCAAAACTTAAATCAGCAACATCATAGCCCAGCGCATCCGAGGCTTCTTTATAAAGTGTTTTTACTTCATCAAAATTTTCATAGAGGTTTTTCCCCATGCCTACATGCTGTGCGCCCTGTCCGGGAAATACAAAGGCGAGGCGAGGTGAATGGGTGAATCGGTGAATGGGTGAATCGGTTTGAATCCCCATCAAGCTCCCCTTGTTTCTTTAATTTTTTTTATGAGCAAAGGAATGACTTCGAATAGGTCGCCGACTATTCCGTAAGTCGCGACATTGAATATCGGAGCCTCAGGATTTTTGTTTATTGCAATGATTATATCCGATGACTGCATGCCCACAAGATGCTGGACTGCGCCTGATATTCCGCATGCTATGTATATCTTAGGGCAGACTGTTTTGCCTGTCTGTCCTACCTGATGTCTGTATTGAATCCAGCCCTCATCCACCGCGGCCCTTGACGCAGCAACAGTGCCTCCGAGTATTTCCGCGAGTTCAAAGAGGAGATTGACCCCTTTCGCATCTCCAAGTCCTCTGCCGCCTGCTATGATTATATCTGCCTCCTGAAGATTTACCTTACATCCCAAAGTCTCTTTTATCGTTTCTATAACCTTTGTCCTGCTGGTTAGATTTTCTGCATCTACAGAGACAATCTCACCCCTTTTTTCAGGATTGTATTCACTTTTTTTCATGACTCTCGGCCTTACTGTTGCTATCTGCGGCCTGTGATTAGGGCATAATATTGTTGCCATGATATTTCCGCCAAATGCAGGACGCACCTGTAAGAGATTCCCTGTATCCTTATCAATCCCAAGAGAGGTGCAGTCTGCGGTAAGCCCTGTCCTCAGGTTTGCCGCTACTCTTGGAATGAATGAACGTCCTATTGGTGTGGCTCCTGCAAGGACTATGGCGGGTTTATGTTCTTTAATAAGATTAACGAGCAGTCTTGAATACGGCTCATCATTGAATTTTTCAAATACAGGATTGCCTGAGTGATATACCTT
>CAZHHV010000018.1:0-1958 GCA_964532335.1 uncultured Nitrospiraceae bacterium | reverse complement strand
CCTTATCTGCCCCCCATGTTATGAGTTCATTTGCATCTTTTTCAGATGCTCCGAACAGGACAGCAGACAGTTCTGTTTTGAGTTCATCGGCAAGTTTTCTTCCTGCGCCGAGGAGTTCAAGCGAGACTGAGGCGATGCTGCCTTCCCTCTGCTCTGCAAAAACCCAGACACCCTTATAGTCTGATAGGTGATAGCTGACAGCTGATGGCTGAGTGCCTTCTTCTTTTATCTCAATAATCGCGCCTTCGGGACATGCGCTCAAACATGCCATACACATCTGGCAGTATTCATTAATGGATGCCTTTCCCTCTTTTATCTCTATAGCGTCAAAAGGGCAGGAACTTAAGCAGGTTTCACAGCCATTGCATTTATCTCTGTCAACGATTATAGGCATTTCAGTTGCTTTAACTCCTCTGCAAGTTGATTAACCTGTTCTTCAATATTCCCGCTAAGTATTTTTCTTTCACTTCTTGTCTCCGGAGCGAATATGTTCTTGACCTGTGTCGGAGAGCCTTTAAGACCGGTGTCTTTTTCGTCAATCTCAAGCTCTTTAGCAGTAAATTTTTTAATCTCCGCCTTCTTCGCAGCCATCTTGCCTTTTAAGGACGAAAGCCGCGGCTGGTTCAGTTCCTTTACCACTGTCAGAAGCACAGGCAAAGAGGACTCTACTATGTCGTAGCCTTCATCCATCATGCGCTGGACTTTTATTGAATCAGGCTTTACATCCTCAATCTTTCTTATGTATGCGATGTGAGGCATATCCAGAAACTCTGCCATTTCCGGGCCTACCTGCGCGGTGTCGCCGTCTATTGCCTGTTTGCCGCAGATGATGATATCTGCTCCGATTTTCGCTATTGCCTTTGAGATTGTAAAAGCAGTGGCCCAGGTATCAGCGCCTGCAAACGCCCTGTCGCTCAAAAGCATTGCATCGTCAGCTCCCATTGATAACGCCTCTCTCAGGGCTGATTCTGCTTGTGGAGGCCCCATTGTTATTACTGTAACCTTGCCTTTTGTCATTTCCTTTATCTGCAGCCCGGCCTCGATTGCGTGCATATCGTATGGGTTTATTATGGTGGGCACGCCGTCCCTGATGAGGGTATTGGTCTCAGGATTGATCCTTACCTCTGCGCTGTCAGGAACCTGTTTTATGCAGACTACAATGTTCATCGTTATTTAATTTCTCCTCTACGAGCCATTGGCAAGATTATTTTAATAACAGGCGCTACGGATGTTAATTATACGATTTTGGGGCATGTAGTGTAAAGGGAACACGGTAAACAGTCCGTTAGAATGTGGAAATTAGCTGATGGGAAAGAGGGCGTTGATATAATTTTGTACAACTGGGGCATTCAGAATGATATAATACAAATAAATTTAGAAAACGGAGGTTAATTTTATGAAAGTAGTTATAGAAGTTGAAGATGAAAAAGAGATGAAAAGACTCAGAGGTATTCTCAAAGCTGAACATATCACAGTAGTCAAGGCACAAAAAGAAAGAGAGATAATACTTAAAGATATTTTCAATAAGTTTAAGGTAAAACTGCCTAAAAACTTCAAACTTAACAGACAAGAACTGCATGCGAGATAGGGTTTTTATAGATACAAATATTCTCATCTATTTTATCGGCGATGACCTAAAGAAAAAAATAAAGGCAAAGGAAATACTCTTTTCAGAAAGCGAGCCTGTTTTAAGTTCCCAAGTTGTAAATGAATTTATCAATGCCTGCCTGATAAAAAACCTGCTGAAACTGGATGGGGTAATTTCGCTATCCGCTAAATTTATGGAGGCTCTGGAATTCGCCTTAATAAAAGAGGCCACTATAAAAAAGGCTCTTCAAATACAGAAAGCCCATAAGTACTCTTATTTGGACTGCCTGATAATAGCCTCTGCATTGGAAAATAACTGCTCGACTTTGTATACAGAAGATATGCAGAACGGTCATGTTATTGAAAACCGA
>CAZHHV010000017.1:6890-21651 GCA_964532335.1 uncultured Nitrospiraceae bacterium | reverse complement strand
AAGTAAGGAAAGGGGCTAAAGATGGACAGACCCCTTCGATGACTGAATTTTCCTTAATATGCAGTTCTATTGTAATTTTACTACGTTTGCAGCTTTTGGACCTCGTTCGCCTTCTACAATATCAAACTGGACTCTCTGACCCTCGGCAAGAGTCTTAAACCCGTCGTTTGCGATAGATGAATAATGGACAAATATATCCGTGCCGTTGTCCTGCTGGATAAACCCATAACCTTTTGTTTCGTTGAACCATTTTACTTTTCCTTCAAACGGCATACTGCTTAAATCCTCCTTTTCTCGTTGCGAGAAGATAATTTACCTGAAAAACAGGGTAAACTTTTATAGCATGTAGCAGAATTGTTGTCAAGAAAAAACCACAGATGAGAAAATTCTTGGAAGCCTGTGATTTTCCTTTGACATAATATTGTGAAATATGGTATTCATACATACGTGGAAAAAAGTCCTATTCTGATAGGAGCGAAACAATGAAAAATATTTTTAGTCCGAAAAGGTTGTTGTCATCTATGGTGGCTGTTTTATTCGTATTTGCCGCATCAAACGTATCGCACAGCGGAAATATCATAGTGAAGCCCGGAGGGTTTGACCACTTTGCAGTGCAATTGCCGGAAAAAGTCAGGGCAGGCGAAGGAGTTATAGTTAAGCTGCAGGCATACGACATGCATGACAACCTGATTACGAATTTTGCAGAGACAGGCAAGGAGTTTAAGGTTTCAGTTTCGGGTTCAGCTCAGGTGCAGCCCTCAATTTTAAAAGCTGCGTCATTCATGGGGGGCAGCGCTGGCATTACTATAACAGGGAATAAGGCGGAAGCTGTTGTGGTGTCTATTTTTGAGGCTGGAGGAACAGTGCCTGTTGTGACAAAGGAAGTAAAAATCCTGCCGAATAAGCTTGACCACTTTTTTATTCAGTCTCTGCCTTCTGTTGCGGCAGGGAACAAATTTGACATAAAGGTTATTGCAAGAGATGCATACAATAATCCTGTTGCTGATACCGACATAGAGTCTAAAAATGTAAAGCTCGCGCTTGCAGGCACAGCCGGCTTAAAGATTGTAAGCGCGGATATGGTATTTAGAAATGGCGTAAGCATTGCTACTCTTATGGCTGAAAAGACAGGTGAATCCGTAATTGAAGTTCACGACACAGCCACAGGCAGCAAAGGCATGAGCGCCGCCTTAAAAGTTATGTCTGCGGGGCTAAGCTATTTTAAAGTGTATGCGCCAAAAGAAGCAGTTGCAGGAGAGCCGTTTGAAGTAACCATAAGTACATTTGATGCATTTGATAACCCTATAGACAATTATTCATCTTCCGGCAGGGGCGTGAATATTGGTTCTACAGGACAGGCAAAAGTATCACCGTCTTTTATAGGGCAGTCAGAGTTTAAAAACGGACAGGCAGTTGTAAAGCTGAGATATGAAAAAGCTGAAGAAATAAGCATAGTCGCATCCGAAAGCGGTATGAGCCAGCAAGGCAAAAGCACAGCAGTAAAAATAAATCCTGCTGCTCCGGAGAGCTTTGCGGTTGTTACGCCGGATTCTGCGGTTGCAGGCAAGAGATTCAGGATAAAAATAGAGGTATACGACAGATTTAAGAACATTGTCAGAAATTATAATCTTGTAGGCAATGATGTTTATTTGAATGTGACAGGGACAGGCGTATTATCTCCAAGGATGGTTCATGCCTCAGAATTTGTTAATGGTGTTGCATCTGTTGATGTTGTGTATGATAAGGCAGAATCTTTTACAGTTTCAGCTTCAATGTCTCCCAAAAAAGAAGAGAGGAAAATAACCGTCAAGGAACAGAAAAAAGAAGTCAGCGTTCCTGCGGCGGTTAAATCCCCAGAAAAACCTGTTGCTCCGAAGCCCAAGGCAATAGAAAAACCGAAGGTGGAAAAACCTGCTGCAGTAGAAGAAAAACCAGCGCCCAAAGCAGCAGAGAAGCGTGAGAAAAAGGACAAAAAACCTATAACTGTAGCAAAAGAAGAAGGGAAAACTGCTGCAAAGACGGTAGAGAAGAAAGAATCTGTAAAAGAGAAGAAAGCAGCAGAAAGACCTTTTGAGATAAGCAAGGTTTCACTTATAGAGGCAAAGAACAAGGCAATGATAATAATGATAATAATGAATATGAATGCCCCCAAGGGAAATCTTGAATATAAAAGCAGGACAGAAACCATACAGGGGAAAGAGTGGATAATCCTCAGCCTGAAACCTGCGGTGAATAAAACAAAAAACCTCTGGAAATTTAAGTCTGCATTTATTAAGGAAATTCATATGGAAGAAGACAAGGCGGCAGGAGCGCTGAATATAAGGATTGAGACCATGGGAAAGCAATTTACATTTGATATAAATAAAGTAAAAGACTCACTCATCATAAGCATTACAGCAATAAATTCCTGAGCGGTAAGAAAGACAAGAGAACCTTGCGCAGACCATTCATTGCAGCCAACTGGAAAATGAATAAGACTGTCCCAGAGACAAGGGAATTCTTTAAGGAATTAGTATCTCTGGTAAAGGATGCAACTGATGTGGATATCGCAGTAGCCCTGCCATTTACCTCCCTTTATGCTGCCGCAGAGAGCATTAAAGATACGAACATAAAAATCGCTGCGCAGGATGTTTTTTATGAAGAAAAGGGCGCATTTACCGGTGAAATATCACCTGCTATGATTTTGGACTGCGGATGTTCGCATGTTATCGTCGGGCATTCGGAACGAAGACAGTATTTTAATGAGACTGATGATGTGATTAATAAAAAGGTTAAAGCGGCAAGAAGCAACGGGCTTGGAGTTATTTTCTGCATAGGAGAATCACTTGCAGAAAGAGAATCAGGAAAGACATTCGATGTGCTGAAAAAGGAGATAGAGAAGGGGCTTGAAAATATAGACGGAGATAATATCGTTGTAGCTTATGAACCTGTATGGGCAATAGGCACAGGGAGAACTGCTGCTCCTTCGCAGGCTCAGGAGGCGCATGCTTACATAAGAGACAGGTTAAGAGTTTTGTATGGAAATAAGGCTGATGAAAATCGTATAATATACGGAGGAAGCGTAACCCCTGAGAATGTAGACGCTCTTATGGCTTGTGAAGATGTGGATGGCGCGCTTGTAGGCGGAGCAAGCCTTAAGCCTGAAAGCTTTGCAAGGATAATAAAATTTAAGAAAATTACAAAGTGACAGTGATTAGTGACAGTGTCAGTAAATCAGTATCCAGTGTCAGTGGTTAGTGTCAGTAAGATTTGTCACCGACACCGACACTAAAAACTGAAACTGTAAGAGACTGACACTAAACACAGACACTGAGCTTGGAGGCAAGATGATAACATTCCTTTTGGCAGTTCACGTTATGGTGGCGTTATTTTTGATTTTTATTGTTCTGATACAGAGCGGTAAAGGGGCGGAGCTCGGCGCAGCTTTTGGCGGTTCAAGCCAGACCCTTTTTGGCAGCCGCGGTGCGGCTACTTTTTTCAGCAAACTTACCACAATCGCTGCAGTTGCTTTTATGGTTACGTCTTTGTCTCTTGCAATCGTCTCAACAAAGAGCGGGTCTGTTGTAAAAAAGACAGTTCCGGTTAAAGAAAAAACTGATATACCGGCATCGCAGGGTCCAATTCCAGGCGGAGGTGTTCAGCCGTCTCAGCCTTCGCAGCAGCCTCTTCAAACACCTGCACAGCCTGCGGGAAAATAGGCAATGAGCGATCTGCTTTTAGCAATAGGTATTCTGGTTGTGTGGATAATTCTTCAGGTTGTAGTATTCCCACGCTTAGGCATTTCCACTTGAGGTGTTCCCAAGGAGCCGGGGGCTCCTAAGAAGAAATGCTGAGAGAGCAGTAATTCTGTTGGCGCTTGCTGACCTTAAAACATAATCTACAAAAAAGTCCCTAACTTTACATTTTTGTCATATCCAATTAAACTTATCTTATGAAACGCGATTACAATAAGGCGCTGGAAATCACTGCGCTTTACGAGATAAGCAAACTTCTCGGTTCTTCGCTCAATCTGAAATCAAATCTTAGAGGCGTGATGAGAGTGCTCTCAGAATATCTGGATATGAAAAGGGGGACTGTTGCGCTCAGGAGTAACAGCGAAGTGTCCATTGTTGCTGCTCACGGAATGACAGAGGAGGAAATAAAGAAGGGCAGATACAGGCTGGGCGAGGGTATCATCGGCAGGGTTGCAAAACTCGGCTCTCCCATAGTGATTCCAAGCATTGGCGATGAGCCTTTATTTCTGAATAAGACCGGAGCAAGAAAAATTATTAAGAAGGAAAATATTGCGTTCTTATGTGTGCCGATAAAATTTAAGAATGAAACGCTTGGCGTGCTGAGCGTTGACAGGCTTTTTGGCTCCAAAGTCATATCGTTCGAGGAGGACCTGAGGCTGTTGAAGATTATTGCATCGCTGATTGCCCAGACTGTAAAGCTTCACCTGGAGATTGAAAAAGAGAGAGAGGCATTCCTTGAGGAAAAGGAAAATCTCAGGCAGCAGCTTAAAGGCAAATACAGACTGGAAAACATCATAGGTCAATCGGACAGGATGCAGGAGGTCTTCGGGGCTGTTCACAGCGTGGCTCCTTCAAGGGCAAATGTGCTTTTGCGCGGGGAAAGCGGAACAGGCAAAGAGCTTATTGCAAAGGCGATACATTATATGAGCCCGAGGGCAAAGGGGCCGTTTGTAAAATTCAACTGTGCATCCATTCCCGAAGGGCTTCTTGAATCAGAACTCTTTGGCCATGAAAAGGGCGCATTTACCGGCGCAATGGCAATGAGAAAAGGCAGGTTTGAACTTGCTGACGGCGGGACAATATTCCTTGATGAGATCGGCGACCTTCCCCTAACGCTCCAGCCGAAGATACTCAGGGTCTTGCAGGAAAAGGAATTTGAAAGGGTAGGCGGCGAAAAAACAACAAAGGTTGATGTGAGGCTTATTGCCGCGACAAGCAGGAATCTTGAGGCTCTCGTTTCTGAAGGAAAGTTCAGGGAAGACCTCTATTACAGGCTGAATGTTGTTCCGGTATTCCTGCCTCCGTTAAGAGAAAAGATTGAGGACATTCCTTTGCTTGTGGAATACTTTCTGAAAAAATATAATGAAGAAAATCACAAGTCTGTGTCCATAGCGTCCGATGCTTTAAATATCCTTACAAATTATGACTGGCCCGGCAATGTGAGAGAGCTTGAGAATACAGTAGAAAGACTGGTAGTTATGTCACGCGGAAAAGTTATAACTCCATCTGACCTGCCTTTTAATATCAGAGACCACACCCTCAGGGTAAAGTACGCATCTCAGATAAAGGATGCTCTTCCCTCAACTATTGAGAGCATAGAAAAGTCAAGGATTCTGGATACTATTAAAAGGCATGGTGGTAATCAGGCAAAGGCAGCAAGAGAACTCGGTATTACTCCAAGGCAGATTGGATATAAGATAAATAAGTACGGAATCTCCACGCTGAAATAATAACCCATCCACAGCAGTCCGATAATATCTCACCTTATTAAAATCCCTAAGTCCCCAAAAACATACAAAATTGTATGTAGTATACAATTTTGTATTACATCTTCATTTAGCAATTCCTTATAAATCAACAGATTACATTCTGGCATGCTTCTGGCGATTACCTCTAATAAAAATTGGGAGGTGTTGAGATGAAAGGTTTAAGGATTTTGGTTTTAACAGTGGTTCTGGCGCTTGGATTTTCCATTACCAGCCTTTATGCAGAGGAAGACAAGGTGACAGGCAGCGCATCGGTCGGAGCATTTAACAGATATATCTTCAGGGGCTATGAAATTGGCTCCCACAGCCTTGTGGTTCAGCCTGCTCTTACGCTGATTTATAAGGGGTTTAGCGCAGGTTTCTGGAGCAATATTGATGGCAATGAGCACAGGACACAGTCTTTTGTGCCTGATAAGGCGGGACATAAAAGCTTCAATGAAACCGATTTGACATTGAGCTATATATATTCAATAGAGAAACTCAGCCTTACAGCAGGGTATATCTATTACGCCATGAAATACAACAATCCTCCCAGCGACACAGAGGAGGTTTTCTTGAGCGTAAGTTATGATGTTATCACAAAGCCTACGCTGGCGGGTTACCGCGACATAACATCATATTCTGGAACCTATGTAAATTTTTCTCTTTCACATGCGGTTCCTGTATATAAAAAGATAACCCTTGACCTTGGCGCTTCGGCAGGATATTTCATGGTCAGCGATAATTACTGGAAAACATACGAGTCATCTACTGCTGCATATACTGGAAAGAAATACTCTGCATTCCATGACGGCATGGTGAAGGCGGGCTTTACCATTCCTGTTGCAAAGAACGTAAACATACAGCCTGTTGCACAATACTGGTTCCCGCTCTCAAGCAAGTCAAAGAAGACAGTGGACGGGAATTCTTACAACCCGAATGGAAAACTTGACGATACCCTTGTGACAGGCATAAACCTGACATTCAGTTTTTAAGTAACCGTTCAACTGTCATTCCCACGAAAGTGGGAATCCAGACGCCGTCCCTGCGAAAGCAGGGGACCATGCAAGGAACTGGATTCCGCATCAAGTGCGGAATGACAATTTTAAGGAGTATAGATTCCTGCTGGAGTTTATCCCGTGCTTGACACAGGGCAGGAATGACAACAATGAACTGGAGGTGTGAAATGAAACGTTTAGTAAGTGTTCTGGTTTTGATTTTCTTGTTTGCGGCAATTGGAGGCGCTGTGTTTGCAGAAGAGCTCAAAGTAGAGACTCCTGTCCCTCAGGCAGCTTCGGGTGAGGCTCAGCCTGCGACCGCAGCGGTTCCAGCAGTTGTACCCGCAGTAGCTCCTGCACCACTTAAGATTGACACAGGTGATACAGCGTGGATGATAGTTGCGACAGCGCTTGTTATGCTGATGACAATTCCGGGACTTGCGCTCTTTTACGGAGGTCTGGCAAAGCGCAAGGATGCCCTCAACACCATTGCCATGTCCTTTGTAACATTCTGCATTGTCAGCGTACTATGGGTTATCTATGGATATACCTTTGCTTTCGGAACAGATATATCCGGCATCATCGGATTGCCTGCAAAGCTTTTACTTGCAGGTGTTGGCGCTAACAGTATTACGGACCTTGCAAAGACGATCCCGGAATATATATTCATAGTGTACCAGTTGACCTTTGCTGCAATCACTGTTGCACTTGCAAGTGGCGCCTATATTGAGAGGATGAAGTTCTCTGCATGGATACTGTTTTCAGTACTATGGATGACCTTTGTATATCTACCTATAGCACATTGGGTATGGGGAGGCGGTTTCTTAGCAAAACTCGGTGCGCTTGACTTTGCAGGCGGAACTGTTGTTCATGTAAATGCAGGTATTGCAGCGCTTGTTGGTGCATTAGTTCTTGGAAAGAGACGTGAAATGACCCTTATCCCGAACAACCTGACAATGGTTGTGACAGGTGCAGGTCTCCTCTGGTTCGGATGGTTCGGCTTCAATGCAGGCTCTGCACTGGCAGCTAACGGGCTCGCAGGCGCAGCCTTTATTAATACAAATACAGCTACTGCAGTTGCAGCGGTAGTCTGGATGTTTACCGAATGGCTGTATTCTAAAAAGCCTACTGTTTTAGGGCTTGCATCAGGCGCTGTTGCCGGACTGGTAGCTATAACGCCTGCCGCCGGATTTGTGAATGTCACGGGCGCTATTATCATAGGTCTCATGGCAGGGATAGTGCCGTTTTTTGCTATAGCAGTTCTCAAGCCAAAACTCGGCTATGACGATACGCTTGATGCATTTGGTATTCACGGTATAGCAGGAACACTCGGAGCGCTACTTACCGGAGTATTTGCTGACCCGTCAATAAACGAAGCAGGCAGGGGGCTGCTCTACGGTAATCCCGGACAGCTAATAACACAGCTCATAGCAGTAGGTGTCACATTTGTATATAGCGGGGCCGTGACCTTTCTGATCTTCATAGTCATAAAGGCCATTATCGGGTTAAGGGTTGAGCCTGAGGATGAGATTACAGGACTAGACGAGAGCCAGCACGGGGAAAAGGCGTATAATTTGTGAAAAGTGTCAGTTATTAGTGTCAGTGTCAGTTGAGACTTTTTACTGACACTGAACACTGACACTCTCACTCAATAAAAGGAGGCAATATGAGAAAAATAGAAGCGATAATAAAACCTTTCAAGTTGGATGAAGTAAAAGATGCGCTCAATAAGATAGGGGTGCAGGGGATGACAGTTACGGAGGTGAAGGGATTCGGGAGACAGAAAGGGCATATGGAGCTTTACCGGGGCGCGGAATATGACATAGCCTTTGTGCCAAAGATAAAGATAGAAGTTGTGGTATCTGAAAGCCTTGCAGAAAAAACAGTAGAGACCATAGAAGAAATGGCAAAGACCGGCAAGGTAGGCGACGGGAAGATATTCATCTCAAAACTTGATGACGTAATCAGGATACGGACAGGAGAAAAGGGGGACATGGCGATTTAACCTTTTGACCGGCAGACATGGGTAATTATTTCCTACAAAAATGTAGCTAATACAAATTTGTATGAAATCTATAACCGATTGTTATTAAATAATAAAACCATATTAAAGCTATGGAATCCTACAAATTTGTAGGATTCCATAGCTTCTTTCCTCTAAAATTTTCTTTAAAATCAATATGTTCCCCAGGCATGGTTTTAGCTATATCATCCTAAAAATAATGGCAAGGAGCGTTTGAGAATGAAAAAATGGATGACTTTAGCTATTTATGGCATATGTTTGTTTTTCCTGACAGCGCCCGATGTTTTTGCTCAGGAAGCAGGGAAGGTGGATGCGGGTGACACTGCCTTTGTTCTTCTGTCAGCATCACTTGTAATGCTTATGACTCCGGGGCTTGCGCTTTTTTACGGCGGTATGGTCAGGCGCAAAAATGTCCTCGGAACAATCATGCAGAGTTTTGTCACGATTGCAATAGTAAGCATTCAGTGGATACTTTTCGGATACAGTCTCGCTTTCGGCCCGGATATTGGCGGGATTATCGGAGGGCTTGACTGGGCAGGGTTAAGAGGAGTAGGCGGCATTCCTAACCCTGACTATGCCGCAACAATCCCGCATATTGCATTCATGATATATCAGGCGATGTTTGCTGTGATAACGCCTGCATTGATTACCGGCGCCTTTGCCGAAAGAATGAAATTTTCAGCCTTCTTTGTATTTACAATCCTGTGGTCAACAATTGTCTATGACCCTGTTGCGCACTGGATATGGGGCAACGGCGGCTGGCTTAAAAACTCCGGGGTTCTGGATTTTGCAGGAGGCATTGTTGTCCATATAACATCCGGCATATCAGCGCTTGCAGCGGCATTAATAATCGGAAAGAGAAAAGGCTACAGGCACGAAGCGTTTACCCCTCACAACCTGCCCATGACTGTGCTCGGCGCAGGGCTTTTGTGGTTTGGGTGGTTCGGGTTCAACGCGGGAAGCGCACTGTCATCAGGCACATTAAGCGCGATGACGTTTGTTGTGACGCATATATCCGCTGTTTCAGCGACGCTCATATGGGTGATTATAGAATGGCTTCACAGGGGAAAGCCGACAATGTTCGGTGCTGCCACGGGTTCCATTGCCGGCCTCGCTACTATTACGCCGGCATCCGGATTTGTAGGCCCTATGTCTGCGCTCTGCATAGGCTTGGCTGCAGGAGGAGTTTGTTACAGTGCGCTGAATATGAAAAACCGTTTCGGGTATGACGACTCGCTTGATGCGTTCGGAGTGCACGGCATTGGAGGCGCATTAGGCACAATTGCTATAGGGATTTTTGCTCAAAAGATTTTAAATCCCGGAGGCGCTGACGGACTGCTTTTCGGCAGCAGCAAGATGTTGATTTCCCAGATTATCGCGGTATCTGTCACGGCAATATATTCATTTGTAATAACAGTTATTATCTTAAAGGTTATTGACTGGACAATCGGGCTGAGGGTTGACGAAGAGGCAGAGGTTGAAGGTCTGGACATATCCCAGCACGGTGAAAGCGGATATACATTGTAAGTAAAAGTTAGAAATTAAAGCTGAGAGACTATGGCTGGCTTTCGGCAATATTAAACTACCTCTGCATGAATGCAGGTGTTAGTGCAATATAGAAGTCTCTTGTGAATTCTCAGGCGGGGCTATCCGCTTCACTTCGTTTCGTCTTCAGCCCCTATTTTGACCGACCCGTGAATCTTGCCTTAATCCAGCCAGAGCCTCTCTACACAGTGTTATGCTATAATCTGTATACATGGTGAAGGTTAAAATATGCGGCATAACAAATCTTGATGACGCAATGGCAGCAGCGGATTTTGGCGCTGATGCGCTGGGTTTTGTATTTTTCAAGAAGAGTCCACGGGACATTTCACCTGCAAATGCAAAAAAAATAATAAAAAGGCTCCCTCCATTCATCTCAACGGCGGGTGTGTTTGTAAATGAGAATAAGAACACCATAGAAAAAGTTGTTTTACAGTCAGGAATAGATATAATCCAGCTTCACGGCGAAGAGCCTCCTGTTGCATGCAGATTCCTTGAACATTTAGCAATAAAGGCAATAAGGGTTAAGTCCATTGATAATCTTAAAATAATCTCTAAATACAAAGATAAAGTTTCGGCCTTTCTGCTTGACACATACACTCCTGAGGTATTCGGAGGCACCGGTCAGGTATTCAACTGGGACATTGCGGTAGAGGCAAAGAAATTCGGCAGGGTTATCCTTGCAGGAGGGTTAACTCCTGAAAACATAGAGAAGGCGATAATCTGGGTTCATCCTTATGCTGTTGATGTAAGCAGCGGCATTGAAGCAGAGAAAGGCAAAAAAGACCATAAGAAAATGAGACTTTTTATAGAGAGGGCGAAGAGTGTCAGTTAATTATTTTTTGATACTCACCACTAATCACTGTCACTGGAAACTTTTATAACTGTCTTTACATTCCCCCTTGGATTAAAATCGCCGGTGACTTCAAGAAATCTTGGTTTCAATTTCTTTTCAAGCTCTGAATAAATCTTGTTCGTTGCCTCTTCATGCGAGATACGCATATTGCGGAATGAATTCAGATAAAGCTTAAGTGACTTTAATTCCACAATTTTTCTGTCAGGGACATATTTTATGGCTATTGTTGCAAAGTCAGGATAGCTTGAGCGCGGGCAGAGGCATGTGAATTCAGAAAAACTTATATTAATTTCATAGTCTTTTTTAGGGCAGGGATTGTCCCACAGATATAACCTTGCCGTTTTTATAGCCTTTTCTCCGTAGCGCATAGAAAAATTTAACACGCAGGTATTGACAAAAGCAAATATATTTTAGTAAGCTTTATCCAGTAACAGTCCTTTTATTGTAAAAAACCCCCTCAGGATAGGCAAAGCCTACCGGGTTTTATTATTAAATATAAAAAACCATTCTACGAGCCATAGGCCAGAGAAAATCCCTAAGAGGAGTTAAATATGGATAACATATCTATTTCAGAGCTAAAAGAAAAGACCATTGACGAGCTTACCGCTGTTGCAAAGACCCTTAATGTTGAAGGCGCATCAGGCTTGAGGAAGCAGGATCTCATATTTGCAATACTTCAGGCGCAGGCTGAAAAGACAGGAAATGTATTCGGGGAGGGCGTTCTTGAAATACTGCCTGACGGTTTTGGATTCCTCCGCTCATCTGATTACAGTTATCTTCCCGGTCCTGATGATATTTATGTTTCGCCTTCCCAGATTCGCAGATTTATTTTAAGGACAGGCGACCTCGTTTCAGGCCAGATAAGACCTCCCAAGGAGAGCGAAAGATATTTTGCGCTCCTCAAAGTAGAGGCAGTAAACCATGAATCTCCTGAAGACAGCATAAACAGAACGCTCTTTGACAACCTTACACCGTATTATCCGACAGAAAGAATAAAGCTTGAATATGACGCAAGTGATTATTCAACAAGGGTAATGGATCTTATAGCTCCTGTCGGCAAAGGGCAAAGGGGGATGATAGTTGCAGCGCCGAGAACAGGGAAGACAATGCTTCTGCAGTCAATAGCAAAGGCTACAAAAACGAACCAGAGAGAGATACATCTGATAATCCTCCTGATAGACGAAAGGCCTGAAGAGGTTACTGATTGGAAAAGACAGGTTCCGACAGCCGAGATAATAAGTTCAACATTTGATGAGCCGCCTCAGAGGCACTGCCAGGTCGCCGAGATGGTCATAGAAAGGGCAAAAAGGCTTGTGGAAAGCAAGAGAGATGTAGTTATTCTTCTTGACAGCATAACAAGGCTTGCAAGGGCTTATAATGCAATTATGCCAACTAGCGGGAAGGTTTTGTCAGGAGGGCTTGACTCAAATGCCCTTCAGAGACCAAAGAGATTTTTCGGCGCTGCCCGGAATATTGAAAACGGCGGAAGCCTTACAATAATTGCCACCGCGCTTGTTGATACAGGAAGCAGGATGGATGATGTTATCTTTGAAGAATTCAAAGGCACAGGCAATATGGAGCTTCACTTAGACAGGAAGCTCGTTGATAAGAGAATATTCCCGACCATAGACATAAACGCATCAGGTACAAGGAAAGAGGAGCTACTTGTTGATAAAGATGTGTTGAACAAGATGTGGATACTGCGGAAGGTCTTAAACCCTCTGAGCACAGTTGAAAGCATGGAGTTTCTGCTTGGCAAGCTTACAGGCACAAAGGGCAACAAGGACTTCCTTGATATGATGAATAAATAGTCTTTCTCGTCTTGTACCTTTAAAATAAATTAAATGTTGACAGTGCTAATTTTTCTTTCATTCTGTCATTGCGAGTCCCGTTTTCATCGGGGTAAGCTCCGCGAAAGCAATGTAGCCTTTTAAAATCTGTCATTCCCTCAGCTTCCCCGCTTACGGCCCATGGGGACAGACTCTATGTAAAATACGCGCCATTGACAACCTTTGATTGTCTCTGCTATTGTAATACAAAGTAATACCATGGGGAGGTGTATTATGCCGTCGAGGCAGAGGGTTGTAATGTCATTGTCGGTTTCGCCGGATACTGCAAAGGAATATAGGAAACTCGCCAAGACAAAAGGAGAGACCATAAGTCAGCTTTTTAGGGAGGTTTTTTCATTTTATAAAGAAGAAAAACTCAGGGATGAGTTTTTTGAACTTCAGAGATACGGCACAAAAAAGGCCAGAGCACTGAAACTGACCGAAAAAGACATAGAGAAATTGATATTTGAAGGACGGTAGTGCTGATAGTTTTATTTGACACCAATGTCTATATTTCCGCATTCATATCACCGGGCAGCAAGGCTGAAGAGGCGTATCTGCTTGCTGTTAATGGCAAGGTAGAGCTTTACACATCCGTGGCAATACTCACAGAAACAGCAGGGAAACTCAGAGAAAAGTTTTTATGGGACGATGATAAGATAACTGGCGCTCTTAAACATATCAGCAAGATTGCAATTGTGTTGAAACCCCTAAAAAGGCTGAACATACTCTCAGATGCTCCTGACAACAGAGTCCTTGAGTGCGCAAAAGAGGCTGATGCTCATCTCATAGTCACGGGTGACAGTCACCTTCTTGAGGTGACAGTCACCTTCTTGATTTGAAAGAGTATGAAGGGATTTGGAATTACAAAAATCTCCGGATTTTTATATTCTTTCTAAACTTTTCCTTGTCAATCTCCGTATTGCATAGATATAATACATACTATGCGTGTTCCTTTTGATTGGTTAAAAGAGTTTGTTGACATCACTAAAAGTCCCGAGGAAGTAGCGGATATTCTTACAATGGCCGGACTTGAGGTGGAGGCCGTGGAAAAGCTGGACGGAGATTTCGTATTTGAGGTTAATGTTACTCCAAACAGGCCTGACTGTCTCAGTATTATTGGTATTGCGCGGGAGATTGCCACAGCAATGAACCTGCCGCTAAAGCATCCTGAGCATGATATAAAAGAAGAAGCTTCGGATGATGGTTTTAAGATAGAAATACTTGATGCAAACTTATGCCATAGATATGCCGGAAGAGTTATAAAGGGAGTAAAGATTGCACAATCTCCGGACTGGCTTAGAAACAGAATTACCAAATGCGGCATACGAACGATAAATAATATAGTGGATATAACAAACTATGTCCTCATGGAATCAGGCCACCCGTTACATGCGTTTGACCTTACTACGTTGAAAGGCAAATCAATAAAGGTGGCGCTCGCAGAAGAAGACTGCAATATTGTGACACTTGACGGTATAGAGAGAAAATTGCCGCCGGATGCGCTTCTCATATGGGACGCAAAAAATCCTGTAGCAATTGCGGGTGTTATGGGAGGCGCTGAAACAGAGGTTAGTGATTTTACTCATGATGTATTTCTTGAGAGCGCATATTTTGAACCAACATCAGTCAGGAGGACATCAAAGGCTTTGGGCCTTAAATCCGAATCATCTTACAGGTTTGAAAGAGGTGCGGACATTGAGGCTTTGAGTAATGCGCTTGACAGGGCAGCATCCTTAATCCAGCAGGTTTCCGGCGGAATGGTCTATAAAAAAGTTGATGTCTATCCAAAAAGGTTTGTCCCTGTAACTGTGAATGTGAGATATGAAAGGGTCAATAAGGTTCTGGGAACTGATATCTCCGATAAAGAAATGGTTGATATAAATAAACGATTGGGCATTACTGTGGATTTACACAAGGACTATTTCACGGTAAAACCTCCGGCATTCAGGCATGACCTTAAGACAGAGGCAGATATTATTGAGGAAATAGCAAGGATTTACGGTTATCAGAAGATACGGACAACAATTCCAA
>CAZHHV010000017.1:0-6880 GCA_964532335.1 uncultured Nitrospiraceae bacterium | reverse complement strand
CGGCAGGAGGAGCAGGTGTTGTGGGTCAGGTTCAGGGAACTCAGACAGGGGGCACGCTTATGCCCTGAGGATAAAAGACATTGTGAGAAAGGCAGGGTTCAACGAGGCAATAAATTACAGCTTCATGGCTGAAACCGGCCTTGATATTCTTGATATCACAGCGGAAGACAGCAGGCGCAAGGCTGTTTTAATAAAAAACCCGCTGAAAAAGGAAAGTTCGTTGCTCCGGACGACGTTAATCCCGTCACTGCTTGAAAATTTTATGTATAATTTTTCACGGGGCATAAGAGATATAAGAATTTTTGAGTTATCCAGAGTATTTGAGGATATAGGACGGCCGCTGCCTCTTGAAATCATGTGTCTTGGCGGGGTCTATTACAGGGAAAGAAAACCATCTTTGTGGAAAGAAGAAGCGCATAGTTTCTATATAGTCAAAGGCATGATTGAAGACTTATTCGGTGACCTGCATATTAATGGCTATGCGTTTTCTCCTTCAAGCGAGCCTTTCCTTCATCCGGGACAGTCGTGTGAGATTCGCATCTCAGGTTCAAGCATTGGTTTTCTCGGAGCTGTTTCGCCTATGGTGGTTGAGAAACTGGAGCTGAAAGTGCCGAGGCCCGAGATAGTTGTGTTTGAAATAGACCTTGACAGGTTAGTTTCCTTGATCCCTACATCTATGGAGTATTCGCCGATACCGAAGTTTCCATGTATTGAACGTGACATAGCAATCATTGTGGATGATACACTCAATGCGGCTGACATTGAGAATCTCATAAGGGCATATCCCTCAGAACTCATAGAGGATGTTTCCATTTTTGATTTTTATAAAGGCAAGAATATTCCTGATGAAAAGAAAAGCCTTGCATTTACGGTAAGATACAGGTCGGACAGCAGAACGCTTACGGAAGCGGAAGTGGAAGAAATGCATCTTAATATTCTTAAGTATATTACGGCAGAGACAGGCGGAAAGTTGAGGGTGTGAGGGTCTGTCGTGGACTCGTAGAGTTGAGACCGGTTATAGGTATAACAGCAGACATTGAGGGCAATCGCTTAAAACTCAACAGGGATTATGCAGAGGCTGTTGAGAATGCTGGTGCCTGTCCTGTATTGCTGGCGCCTTCCCGTAATGTAGCTGATATTGCTTTAAAGATTGACGGAATTCTTATCTCCGGAGGAAGCGACCTCCATCCCTCCTATTACAACGAAGATGTAAATTATGAGATACAGATTGTTGAAAGGGACAGAAGCGGCTTTGAATTTGCAATAATTCATGAGATAATAAAGTTGAAGAAGCCGGTGCTCGGCATATGTTATGGGATGCAGCTTATCAATGTCGCTTTTGGCGGAAGCCTCTATCAGGATATAAAGCAGCAGGTTCCCTCGGCAATAGGGCACAGAGAGGGTTCGCATACAATTAAAATAGACGATAATAAACTTATAGATAGAGGCGAGTTTAAGGTGAACAGTTCTCATCATCAGGCGGTAAAGGCTATTGGACAGAGATTGAATGCAATTGCTTTTTCCGCTGACGGTATCGCAGAGGCAGTATGCAGCGAGGATTATCCGTTTCTTCTTGGAGTGCAGTGGCATCCTGAGCGGATGCAGGACAGCCTGTCAAAAAAAATTTTCCGGTCTTTTGCGGAGGCGGCAATTGAGGGTAAGGCGGGATAAACTTTTTCGGTTTTATCGGGTTTGTAATCGGGCCGCTGGTTTTGGCGCTTTTCGTATCAGTATTTGAGATATTCAGAGGTACAGAAGAAGGAGGGACAAATGCTTAATCAGGAAGAACTAAAAGAGATTGCAGCGCTTCAGGCGGATGGCAGCTACTTTGTAAGCCTCTATCTTAATGTAAGCCCGGGCACAAAGGGAGATTATGTAATACACCTCAAAAACATGCTTAAGAAGATTTTGGAAGAAACAGACAAGAAGATAGCCAAAAAGATTAAAGGCGATATAGAAAAGGTTGACGCATTTGTTACTGCGAATAAGAGGGAATTCAAAAAAGGATTGGCCATTATCACTTCTTCTGAAAAGTCATTCTGGAAGGAGTATCATCTTGCGGTCCCTGTAAAGAACGCAATAAAAGCGGATAAGACTCCATACATAGAACCTTTGCTTGATATACTTGATAACTATAAACAGTATGCAGTGCTTCTTGTTGACAAGGAATCTGCGCGTTTGTTCCTTGTGCATCTTGGCGAGATAGAGGAATACGGCGAGGTGCATACGCCGGATGTGCCGGGGAAACATAAAAGAGGAGGATGGTTTTCTCTCTCAGGACACAGATTTGAACGGCATATAGATTATCATGTAAGCCTGCATATAAAGGACGTTGTAAAAAAACTGGAGTCATTTCTGGCGGCTGAGCGGATAGAAAGGATAATAACAGGTGGTTCTGATGATGCTGTTGCAAAGGTAAGGGAGATGCTTCCAAGTGCAGTCAGTGAAAAGATTGTGGGTATTTTTCATGCCGAGATGTTTGCGAATGTCAATGATATATTTGAAAAAGTCAAACCTGTGATAAGCGAGTCTGAGAGCATGGCGGAGAAAGCGATTGTTTCCAAACTGCTGACAGCAGCCGGTAAAAGGCAAAATGCAGTAATAGGCATAGAGGATGTCCTGAATGCGCTTCAGGAAGGAAGAGTAATGAAGCTCATATTCATAAAGGATTTTGAAGATTCAGGCTATACATGCAGGAACTGCAGGCATCTTTCAAAGCAGAAAGTATCTGTCTGCCCTTATTGTAAGGGAAGGATGGCGGAAGTCAATTATCTTATTGACCTCGCAGCGCAGAGAGCAGTGGAACAAGGTTCGCAGATAGAAGTGATAGCGGAGAATAAAGAGCTGTCAGACTCAGGCGGTATAGGAGCATTTCTGAGATTTTAAAGCAATCACCCAGTTAGAAACACTATCCTGTTGTTAAAGTGTCGCTTTGACAACAGGATATATATACAATCAATAAACCCTGTTAGAAGACCAGTTGCCCTTCTAACGGGGTAAAAATCCTTGGATACGTAAGAGGTGGCATTGAAGCGTGAGATTTATCTTGAGACAACCCCGCTGAATGAGGCGATAGAAAAATGGCTCAGAAGGCTTGAATCACAGGGTTTTCTTAAAGCTTTTCCCGGAGAAAAAATCAGAATCTCAGAATCCCTCGGAAGAATAACAGCAGAACCTGTTACGGCAAGGCTCTCATCTCCTTTCTATCATTCATCTGCAATGGATGGATATGCTGTTAAATATCAGGATACCTTTGGCGCATCCGAGACATCCCCCAAAAAACTTAAACTCGGTGAGCAGGCGGTTTATGTTGACACAGGAGACCCGATGCCAGATGGTTTTAATGCAGTGATAATGATAGAAGATGTAAATGTAATCAGCAATCAGCAATCAGCAATCAGCAGTCGGCGAGAAGACTTCATCGAAATTACCGAGCCTGCAACTCCGTGGCAGAATGTAAGGGTGATTGGCGAGGATATTGTTGCCACAGAACTTATACTTCCTGAAAATCACAGAATAAGGCCTGTTGATGCAGGCGCAATGCTTGCAGGGGGACATGTAGATATTAACGTCAGGAGAAAACCGAAGGTGGTGATTATCCCAACAGGCACCGAGATTGTAGAGCCCGGAACCAATTTAAAAAGAGGAGATATTATTGAATATAATTCAAGGATGCTCGGCGGCCTTGTTTCTGAATGGGGAGGAGAGCCTGTTAGATTCAGAATTATCCCTGATGACATTAAGGAATTAAAAAATGCGATTTCAGAGGCGCACAAAATCGGCGACATGATTATTATTAATGCAGGGGCATCTGCGGGTTCCGAGGATTTTACGTCAAGAGCCATAAGCGAAACCGGTGAAGTGATACTTCACGGTGTAAGCATAAAGCCGGGGAAACCTGTAATATTAGGCATGGTTAAAAACAAGCCTGTGCTTGGCATTCCGGGATATCCTGTGTCAGCATTCATAACGTTTAATCTTTTCGCAAAGCCTGTGATTTACAAATGGCAGGGTATAGAAATGGAACCCGCTGAGGTTTTGAGGGCAGTCCTTTCAAGGCAGGCTGCTTCAACTCTCGGACAGGAAGAATTTTTAAGGGTCAAGATAGGGAAGGTCGGAGATAAATTCATTGCCACTCCTGTTTCGCGGGGAGCAGGAGTTTTGATGTCGCTTGTGCGCGCAGATGGTTTTGTGAGAATACCTGCTATGTCTGAGGGAATAGGCGCAGGTTCAGAGGTAAATGTAGAACTGCTTAAAACAAAAAACGAAATAGAAAATACAATAGTATGCATTGGAAGCCATGATAATGCGCTGGACCTGCTTGCAAATTCACTGAAGAAGAAATATCCAGGACTCTCACTTTCGTCAGCCCATGTCGGTTCAATGGGAGGGTTGATGGCTTTAAAAAAAGGAGAGGCTCATATTGCAGGAACACATCTGCTTGACGAGGAGACAGGAGAGTATAATGTCTCTTCCGTAAAAAGACTTCTTTCTGACAGGAGAATCATTCTCGTAAATCTCGTTTACAGGGAGCAGGGGCTTCTTGTGCTTAAAGGGAATCCGAAGAATATAAGAGGATTTGAAGACCTGACAAGAGAGGATGTTGTTTTTATCAATCGGCAGGCAGGCGCCGGGACAAGGTTATTGACGGACAAACACCTGCGGGAATTCAGAATAAAACCTGAAGATGTGAAAGGATATGAAAGAGAGGAATACACTCACATGGGTGTTGCATCAGCGGTGCTTACAGGCATTGCAGACACAGGACTTGCGATACTTGCGTCAGCGAAAGCTCTCGGACTTGATTTTATTCCAGTTGCAAAGGAACGCTATGACCTTGCAATCCCGTTTGAATTCTACGATACGGATATGATAAAGGCTCTCTTAAGCATTATCAGGGAAGACAGCGAATTCAGGGCTATGGTTGCAAAGCTCGGAGGCTATGATGTAAGCGATATGGGTAAGATTATGTATGCCGATGGCACGTAGAACCCGATACCAGAACTTCTGCCTGACGCTTCCTCAGAAGCAGGGCGCTTGTTTTATAGAAGAACACAGGTCTAAAGCGGACATGTGCTATAATTGAATAAACGAATAGGAGAGTTGAAAATGAAGGAACTGAAACGCATAACATTTGATCCGAATGTAATGGGCGGCAAGCCGTGCATCAGAGGCATGCGTGTAACCGTGGGAACCATTGTGGGACTTATCGCATCCGGATACACTCACGCCCAAATACTGAAAGCATATCCATACCTTGAAGAAGAAGATATTCAAGAAGCGCTTACCTATGCCGCATGGAGGTCTGAAGAGATAGATGTTCCTCTTGTTTCTGCATGAAAATCCTTATAGACATGAATCTTTCTCCTGAGTGGGTTGAGATATTCAAGCAGCAAGATTGGGAAGCTATTCACTGGTCGGAAGCCGGAGATATAAAGGCAACCGACAAAGTTATTATGGAATGGGCGAAGGAGAGAGGTTATATTGTATTTACACACGATTTGGATTTCGGAGCGCTTTTAGCAGCTACTCATTCGAATGGCCCGAGCGTTATTCAGGTTCGTACGCAGGATGTCATGCCGCAAACCCTCGGCAGCAGGCTGGTGCAGATACTTCAAAAATACAAGACAACTCTTGAAAATGGCGCATTTATTACGGTTGACGAAGTAAGGGCGCGAGTAAAGATTCTGCCTTTTTAATCCTATAGATTCACCCTACAGCCAGTATCACCGCGCCCGATGAAATGGCGATGTGAAAATTACCTTGACAGAAATATCTCCCTTTTGTATCTTAGGTTGCAAATGCTCTTTTTATGGAGGACAAATGGGGCAAATAAATATAAAAAATAAATTTAAAGCATATATATTTATGACCCTGACTATAACAATTTTGTGTGGCTGTAGTGGGGTGGCGAAACAAATAGGTAATACAGGCGAAAAAGACACATTCGTAAAAATCATAATAAACGATGAAAAGGTAAAAGATAAAGAATATGGCTCAAAATTTATTGATGCAATAAAAGAAATATTAAGTCAGTCCTTTGAAAATGTTTCTGTGGTATCCGGTTATGATAGCCCCCAAATAGGAGAAATAGTGGTAGTACCGCAAGAATTAACAATGAGAAGAGTATCTAACCCCAAAGATCCTATTATGCATATAATAGAAGTAGCTGAATCAACGATTAAGGTATCAACGAATGGCAATCAACTGCTATATCGTATTTATGGTAAGGGTGAATACGAAGCATCAATTGCTGAGAGACTGCCCAATCTTTTTATACCTATTACTTGGACGGTGCAAGTACGAATATGGGAAGCAATTGCTAATAACAAAGCTTTAGACGCTGTAGCTGTAGACTTACATGCTAAGGTTAAGTCTGATTTCAAAGCTTATGCTGAATTAGTAAAACAATTCAAAATTGCAGAGGCAGAGGCATTAAAATTAAAGCAGACGCTTCCGGCAGACCTTGCTTTCACTGTCCGCTTCAGCGACTCCAGTGGCTTCTTCCCTAACAACTCTATTGATGCAGGTGAAGAATCAGAGGTGATTGTAACAATTAAAAATATCGGCAAGGGAACTGGCTATGGGACAAATCTTGAAATCTCTTCAGATAATCCCAAAATTATCTTTGATAAAAATATCAATGTGGGGGATATTCAGCTGAATGAGAATAAGGAAATAAAGGTAAGACTTAATGCTGGGCTTGATATTGGAGATGGCAAGGCAGCTTTTCAGTTCAACCTTAAAGAAAAGCGGGGCTATGACGCAAAGAAGGTCGCAATGTATGTGCCAACGGCAAAGATTGAAAGACCACAGCTTGAAATAGTATCAACTGAAATCAATGACGGAGATACAGGATTAGCAAAGGGAAATGGAAACG
>CAZHHV010000016.1:14518-22072 GCA_964532335.1 uncultured Nitrospiraceae bacterium | reverse complement strand
TGAGATTGGCCTCTATCTTTCTAAGCTCTATAAGATCCGGTGAAATATTTGCCCTTTGCAGCCTCAGGGACTCTGCCTCTGCCCTTGCTGCTGTAATCTTCTGCTCTGCCTCTATCTTTATCCTGTCGAGGTCTCTCTTTGCCTTTAGTGCGAGCTGTTCTGCTGTCTGCTTTGACTCAATGGCTTCCATAAATATCTTGGAGAAGCTGAAACCGACGATAGAGAATGCATCAACTGCTATGTTGTGCGCAAGCAGTCTTTCGGTAAGGGACAGTTTCATTGCATCGCTTACCGCCGGCCTCTTTGTAATAAGCTCTTCTGCTGTATACTTGGCTGTCACAGCCTTTACCACCTCCTGCACTGCAGGGTCTATGATTCGCTCTTTAAATTGTATGCCGATGGACTGATAGACAATGTTTGCCTTGTCTGGAACTATATGATAGTTAAGCGCAACCTCTGAACTCACTTCCTGAAGGTCAGACGATGAAGCAGCGGCATTTGTTAAAGATTTCTGAACCTTGACATCCATTAAGGCAACTTGCTGCATTACAGGTGTCCTGAAATGCAGCCCTTCTCCAAGCACATCCTTCTGAACAGCGCCAAAATTAAGGACAATCCCTCTTTGACCTGCTCCAATCTGAACCCATGGATTCAGAAACAGGAAAAACACCAGAATTGCTCCAATAATCAGCGCCAGCCTCATAGGTCCTTTCTTCATTGCAGACTGCATTGCCTCCTTAGCCCTGTAAACATCTCTTTCATCCATTATACTACCTCCTTCTTTCTTTGCTAATTATAGCACAAAGGACATGTCGCCAGTCTACGACTCGTAGAGAAAATTACCTCAAACTTCCTGATGAGATTGTTGAAAAAACAGCGGCAAGGTATAGGGAGATATTGGGGATATTGACGGGGTAATAATTTAACTTGATGGCTCTTTGAGCAATCTCCGTCCATGGACTACCGACATTATAATAACTATATTTTCCTCTAACCTGTAAAGAACGCGATAGTTACCTACTAAAATCTCCCGATATGGCAAATGAGGGAATTCAGGTATACTGCGGCCCATCAGTGGAAAGCTGGCAAGGTTTGAAGCTGTGTTCTGAATATTTTCGATCTGAATTTGAGCATATCGTATTGAATCTTTGGCAATAAATGAATAAATCTCATGCAGGTCATTAAGCGAGCGTATTGTCCACTTTATTTTGTAAACCACTTAGACGTCTCCTTGATGACCTCCTCCTGTGAAATAAGCCGTCCCTCACGGACATCTTTCTCGGCAGCTTCGAGTTTTTGTCTGAGATAAAGACGATACATAACCTCATCAATATCCACTTCCTCCGGCAGGTCTTTTATCAAATCAAGGACTTGTTGTTTTGCGATGGTCATAGCAACCTCCTTTCTTTGTTAATTATAGCACAAAGGACATGTCGCCAGTCTACGACTCGTAGAGAAAATTGCCAAAACTTCCTGACGAGATTGTTGAAAAAACTGCTTCAAGGTATAGGGAGATATTGGGGATATTGACGGGTAGGGGTTAAAGCAGACAGTCTTTCATTTCTGTATAATTTCAACCACCTTCCCAATGATCTCGTTAACTTTAGTGGCTGAAAGATTCCCAATTTTGTATAGAACGATGTGACTGTCTGCTGTAAATATGCGGTTAGGTCTTACATTGCTGGGCTGCTTTAAACTTCCAGTTTCAAAATCTTTATCGTCAATTGAAATTGCGTAGTTATCTCTAATAGCTTGACTGGTTATCTGACAGAGAATCAGGTCGTCTCCTTCTAACTTTGAAATGACTAAAGCAGGTCGCCTTTTGGCTTGAGTTAGGTCTGAAAAAGGAAAAGGAACAACAACGACATCACCCTTTATAAACTTTGCCATGCTTCATCTTCCTCTGGTTTCAGCCAATCTTTTTTGAGAGATGATTCACTCGCAATGGCAATATTAATTTTTTCCTTAATTATCTTTGTTTTCAGAAAATGAACAAAATCTATCACCTCATCAAGAACAGATTCCGGGACTTGTTCAATTTCACTGATAAGTAATTCCTTCTTGCTCATGGTCAACCTCGCTTTATCTAAGTTTACTGACTATCTCCTTAAGACATAAAACCTCAAGGGGACAAGCACCCCAATCATTCTCCCAACAAATAATCAAGTCACATTGACATGGATCATGCTTATGCACTTTAAAGTTGGACGACTTAAATTCAAATTCCGCCCTGCAACTATTCCAAGTTCCCTTATTGTTTTTCCTGCGTAGCAAGGCATCAGGGAAACCGCTCCTAATGCCTTCAATCATAAAGCCCAAATCATGACAGAGGGCAGCAAATAATAGTATTACACCCTGTTCATTTATTGGTTCATAAACTATCCCTCTGACACCAAGAATACCACCCGTCTCATGAATCTGGACATTCTCGATTTTATTAAAACCTTCTTCCGGTGTAACATCTTGAGTTTCCGCAATTGATTTATCAATACCCTGTATTTGTGCAAGTCCCTCGTCAGGGTCTTTCCTTGTTCTCAAAAAAAGCTTAACCCTTTCTCTTCCTATTTCAGTTATTTTCCATATTCCTCTTTCTGTCCCGTCAAGTTGGCCTTTCCTTTTAAGGTATTCTCTTGCCCATGCAGTCTTATTCTTCCATTTAATCTGACCCTTTTGATATGTTTCATATTCCTCGGGATATTTGGAAGGGTTCAGACCCATAATCTTCTCAACTTCAGTGTAGACATTCTTAGTTTTTGCCTTGCCGCCTAGTTCTACGAGCGCTTCAAGCAAAGGTATCTCGAAATCAAAAAAATCTAAACTCATGCTCTATAATACCTCAAAAACACAATTTCCGCTAACGGGATGCGGGTCGGCGAAGTTTCCACGAAGTGGGAACTTGGGCGTAGCCGTTGACCCGTAAGATAGTCGGCGTCGGCTTCGCATTTCATACCACATTTATAATCAATTAAACATTTGAGGCTACGCTTTCTTTTCTGTCGCCGAAGGCGACACGCCGACCCGCATCCCGATACTCGGTCAGCGGCGAAGCCGATGACCGAGTATCTTCGGTATATCCGAACTCAAATTCGTCTATCACTCCAAAGCCGGTATAAAAAGCGAGCCTCAATATCCTCATTTTTATTTGAACGATAGACTTTTCAGGCGGGGTTTTCAAGAGGGGGATGAAAAGATAGTGTAAAAATAGTGGTAGATATAGACCTATTGGACGCGACTCATACCTTTATAGGCTCAAACACATGCTCTACCTTATAACTTACAACCTTTTTCCTGATTGCTTTTTCTTTGTGCTTAGACGGCATGTCTTTGTCTATGAAATCAAGCTCGGCGCCATCTGTTATGGTATTTAGAATATCAGGATGTTCTATTAGGTACCTTACAAAGTCAAATGTCATGCCGATATTCCTTTCTGCATATTCTTTTTTTGTCATAGTCAGATTATAACAAATTTAAATTGAATATTATCTTGGTTGCTCCTACTCCGCTCCATTTCTTTTTGCCCTAAACTTACCTGTGAATGTCATAAAGAAGTAAACAATCAATGGAATTATGAATGCTATGTCCACTGCGCGCATCTGGGAATCAGGGGAAGTTAAAAAAGACTGCCCGAGGACCATGCCGAAAAATGCACAGCCGATTGAGAGCCCGAGAAATCCGCACAACCTCCAGAAATAATGCCAGAAAGTATTCTTAGAAAACCAGCTTATTGCAGTTGCGACTGCTCCGGCAGCAAGCGCGATAAAGAGGAATGCCGGTTCCGGAATCTTTTTCAGAATTTCGAATCTGAGAGTTGCAATGCCCATGAGAGCCATGCTCCATAATGAGAGGAACAGGAATATGAGAATCAACAGAGAAATTTTTAATGTATTCTTATACCAAGTTTTCTCATGCAGCCTGTCATGCAAATAGCCGATGCGGTCAAGTAATCCAATCAATACAAAGACCGCTGCAACAACGCCTACGACTGTAATTAAGAATCCGAGAATAAAGCCGAGGATTCCGTGTTTTTGATACTGTGAGATTCCGACTGTGAGGGCGATAATTATTAGAAAGATGAGAAGAATGCGCTCAAGCATAAAACCGCGGTTATTTCTTACAAGCTTTAGCATTGTTACCACGTAAGCGAGAGAATAGTCTTGATATCCGACTGAAGCCGGTTGAATTTGCATTTTAGCGCCATGCACTGCTCTGAGCGGTAACAGTTGCCGTCTTTTATGACAACATGTATGTGAATTCCGGTCTCTTCTGCATAAGGACATGGCAGATGCAGTTTTCTTGTAGACTCGGAATAGTGTTTCTCTTTTATAGATGGCTGCATGAATTTTTACCCCGTTAGAAAACCCCGCCCTTTCTAACGGGGTTTATCTGTTCTTTAATTTTACGAGCAGAAGCCCTATGTACTTGTTAATTGGATTGCCTCTTGAGAGAAACGGCAGAGGAGGTTCTTTCCTTGTCCCAAGTTTTTTGATCTCCCACAGCAGGTCATGATTAGCCCCGTCAACCTTTAACCCGTTATTAAATACGGCAAGGGCAGCTTTTTTTTCTCCGCCGGCAACGTAGGCCCTGCCAAGGTTAAGATAAAGCGTAGCGTGGGTTGACTTGGTTATAGGCGGGAATGCAAGGTCAAGTCTTTCCATCGCCTTCTTGCATATATTTATCCCCTTGGTATATTTTTTATCAACAATGGCTGAGAGGCATCCGTAATAGGATACAATAAGCGGGTCTTCGGGGTATTCCTCAACTGCTTCCCTTAATATCTTTAAGGCTTCCCTATTGTTTTTCCTTGCAAGAAGTTTTTTTGCGGCATCAAGATACTCTGTCTTTTTCCTGCTTTCTTTAAGTATGGCTGTAAATTCTTCTATGGCGCTCTTATGATGATTCTCCATAATGTCATGGAGTTTATCCTCGTAGTCTTCTTCGTCCATTATCTCAGAACAATCAGCTTTCTTTGAATAAACTATTTCCCCTTTATGGTAAATGCGGGTTGTGAGCAGGGGTTCTTTTGTCCCTCCATGTTCTGTCTGGACATGATAGCTTTTTTCTCCGAGCTTAATGTTTACGTTAAACCTGAGCGGAATGTCTGAGGTAATGTGCAACTGGTCTGATTTCTCTGTCATATACCACATTATGTAACAAGATTTTGATAATTAAAGCAAGTCCTGTTAGAAGTCAGAAACTTCTAACGGGACAAGCTTAAAACATAAAACATCTTATATAATATTCCCATGCTTATCCTCGGAATAGACACATCATGCGATGACACCGCTGCTGCTGTTGTTGAAAACGGTGTCAGAATTGTCTCCAATATTGTCTCAAGCCAGACAGATATTCATAAAAAATACGGAGGCATTGTTCCGGAGCTTGCATCGCGAAGGCACATAGAGATGATACTGCCTGTTGTTGATGAGGCGTTGAAGGGCGCAGGCGCAGGGCTTGAAGACGTCTTGGCTATTGCGGTCTGCCATGGGCCCGGATTGATCGGCTCTCTGCTTGTCGGATGCTCATTTGCAAAGGCATTATGTTTTTCAAAGAATATTCCTTTGCTCGCAGTAAATCACCTTGAGGGGCACATGTTTTCCTGTTTTCTTGAAGAACCGCGTCCTGAATTTCCGTTCATATCGCTGATAGCATCAGGCGGCCACACGAGCCTCTACCGCGTTGACGGTTTTGGGAAATATAGAGAACTCGGCAGGACAAGGGATGACGCGTCAGGCGAGGCTTATGACAAGGTATCCAAGCTTCTCGGGCTTGGTTATCCGGGAGGCCCTGTAATTGATAAGCTTGCATCCGAAGGAAATCCAAAGGCGATAGATTTTCCAAGGCCGTATCTTCCTGAATCATTTGATTTCAGCTTCAGCGGTTTGAAGACAGCAGTGAGAATGGCTATCAGCGGTCAGCAGTCAGCAGTCAGTGAAAAAAAGCTGAAGGCTGATAGCTGTGGGCTGAAAGCTGATTTATCCGTTGCAGACATTGCCGCCTCATTTCAGGCGTGCATGGTTGATGTGCTTATAAGAAAGACAGAATGGGCGATAAAAAAAGAGGGCCTAAGGCGTGTCACTCTCTCAGGCGGTGTATCGGCAAACAGCGAATTAAGAAAGAGAATGAAAGAAATGGGTGACGAAAGGGAAATAGAGATATTTATTCCATCCATAAACCTGTGCACGGATAATGCTGCCATGATTGCCTCGGCAGGGTATAATCACTTTTTAAATAAGGACTTTGCAGGAGCAGGCCTGAATCCCAAGGCATACCTTCCGCTTTAGCCGATGCGGTTTATCGGATTAATACAGCGCCCTGACAAAACTTATGTATTCCTGCGGTGGGTCTATGATTTCAAGGCCTATCAGGAACGGCTTATATCTTTTTTTTTCTGAAGACAAGGATTGCCGCAACAGCGGATATGAACATTAAAACACTTATCCCCTGCGATATTGAGATATTTCCAAAGAGAAAGCCTCTCACTTCATCGCCTCTGAAAAACTCCACAGTAAACCTGATGACAGAGTAAATTAAAAGATATGCCCAGAATAACTGTCCCTTGAATGACTGGCGCTTTCTCAGGGTTATGAGTATCAGAAAGTTTATGAATTCTCCTGCTGATTCGTATAACTGTGTTGGATGAAGTGGAATGCCAATCCTTGCAAGAGATTCAGGGTTAAGGAATGTCACTGCCAAAGGACATCCTTCCGCAGGGCTTCCGTAACAGCAGCCTGCCGAGAAACATCCAAGCCTTCCGATTGCATGCCCTATTGCAAGTGACGGAGCGAAAATATCAGCGGCGCGCCGTATATTAAGCCCTTTCTTTTTTGCATACCAGATTGCAACGGGGATTGCGAAGATAACACCTCCATAAAATACAAGGCCGCCTTCCCATATCTTAAATATATCCAAAGGGCTTCTCAGAAAATGAGGTGCTTCCACAAACACAAAGAAAAGCCTTGAGCCTATCAGCGCTGCAATGAGCATGTAAAAACCAAGGTCAACGATTTTATCTGCGGGGATTCCCTGTTTCTTTGCCTGTCTTACGGCAAGCGCAAGTCCGAGCAAAAAGCCTGCGGCAATAAAAACGCCATAGATGTGTATCGTCAGCGGGCCTATTTTAATTAATATCGGATGCATTAGTGATTCCCTCATGTTTTTTAAAAAACAATTTTATAAATATCAATCCTATCCCTATTGTCAGCGCTGAGTCTGCGAGATTGAATGCAGGCCAGTGATGCCTGCCTGCAAATACATCTATGAAATCAACGACAGAGCCTCTGAAGAGCCTGTCTATTAAATTCCCTGATGCGCCTCCGAGGATAAGCGAAAGTCCTAAAGGGTCTTCCTTCCCTTTTATAAGCATAAAAAATATGACTCCAATTGCAACGAGGGATATGATTATGAAGATGTTATTCCCGAAACTTTTAAACATGCCGAATGCAGCGCCTTCATTCCTCATATTCACAAGATGGAGAAATGGAAGAAGTGCAACAGGCTTAAGAGGGGGTATAAGCTTATCTGCGAGATATTTTGTTGCCTGCTCCAAGATTACAA
>CAZHHV010000016.1:5255-14508 GCA_964532335.1 uncultured Nitrospiraceae bacterium | reverse complement strand
AACTTATTTCATAATCTTAGAGACACTAAACTAACTATAATAACTCCCCCATCCCCTCTTAATTTAAGAGGGGGGTAAGGGGTGTTACTTCATTTGACGACATTATAACATCTATCGCATAATTCAGCGGCGCCGGTGTGTGTTCCAACGGATGCGCTCCAGTTCCAGCAGCGCCCGCATTTTTTGCCGCTTGCCCGTTCTACAATGACTGACATGCCTTTTATCTCTTCGCTTTCATAAGCGCTTTCTGGTTTAATAAATCCCCCCATTCCCCCCTTTGATAAAGGGGGGTGAAGGGGGATTATCTCAGCGCCGGAAACGATAAACAATGTCGGGAGAAAATCTTTATATGCATTCAGGAGATTAAACTCATTTTCAGGAAGGCATATAATCACCTTTGCCTCAAGAGAGTTGCCTATGAACTTGTTCTGCCTCTTTATCTCGAGCGCCTTATTAGTTTCATTTCTTATTGCTATGAGCCTTGCCCATTTCTCTTCAAGCGCCGTATCAAGGTATTTTCCGTCTGCCTTGGGGAAGGGCGAAAGGAATACGCTTTCCTCTTTCTTTCCTGAGATAAGCTCCCTACGGGTCGTAGACCATATCTCTTCTGCCGTGAAAGAAATTACCGGAGCCATAAGGCCGGTCATGGTTAAAAGTATCCTGTTTAAGACCCACTGCGCAGCCCTTCTTTCCTTTGAAGCTGTTTTAAAGGTATAAAGCCTGTCTTTGAGAATATCAAGATAAAATGAACTCATGTCTACGACGCAGAAATTATGTAGGAGGTGATAGACTTCATGAAAGTCGAACCTCTCGTATGCAGATGTGATTTTTGCAGTCAGAGTCTGTAGTCTTGACATGGCCCACCGGTCTATCTCAAGCAGGTCGTTGCCGTAATCCTTTCCGTCAAAATCATAAAGGTTGCCGAGCAGGAATCTCGCGGTGTTCCTGATCTTTCTGTACGCCTCCGTAAGCCTGTCAATTATCTCCTTTGATATTCTTACGTCGTCCCTGTAATCTTCGGCAGAGACCCACAGCCTCAGTATTTCGGCGCCGTTTGCCTTTATGATCTCCTGAGGCGCGACAACATTGCCGAGAGACTTTGACATCTTCTTGCCTGAGCCGTCCATCACAAATCCGTGCGTGAGGACGGTTTTATATGGAGATGTCCCTTTTGTTCCAACCGAAGCGAGCAGAGAGCTCTGGAACCATCCCCTGTGCTGGTCGCTTCCCTCAAGGTATATATCGGCAGGCCATGAGAGTTTTGGATTTTTCTCCATCACAGCGGTGTGGCTTACCCCTGAGTCAAACCATACGTCAAGTATGTCCATCTCTTTTGAAAAAGACGTCCCCCCGCATTTTTCGCATTTATATCCTGGCGGCAGAAATTCCTCCGCTTTTTTCATGAACCATATATCAGCCCCGTTTTTCTCAACGTGCTTTGTGATTGCATCAAGAACCGAATCTTTTTTTACAAATTCTCCGCAGCCTTCACATCTGATAAGCGTTATAGGCACTCCCCAGGCCCTCTGTCTTGATATGCACCAGTCAGGCCTGCCTGAAACCATGTTGTATATCCTGTCTCTGCCCCATTTAGGAATCCAGTTGGCCCTGTCTATTTCCTCAAGGCATTTTCCCCGCAGGTTGTTATGCTCAACAGATATGAACCACTGCTCTGTTGCGCGGAATATGACGGGTTTTTTGCACCTCCAGCAATGAGGGTATGAATGTGTTATCTTTTCTTCCTTTATCAAGGCATTTTTGCTTTTCAATATCTCAATTATCTGCGCGTTTGCTTTGAATACGAACTGTCCTTCAAGCTCAGGCACAGCCTTCGTAAATTTCCCTTTGTCATCGACAGGCGCATAGATATCAAGCCTGTATTTTAAGCCTGTTTCATAGTCGTCCTCTCCATGCCCCGGAGCAATGTGGACTATTCCTGTTCCCTCTTCAAGGGATACAAATTCTCCGAGAACAGCCCTTGATTCCCTACGGATAAATGGATGCTCCGCATTAATCCCTTCAAGGTCTTTCCCTGATATTTTTGCGAGTACCTCTCCGTTTAACTCTATTCTCTCTTTGAGAGCATCAAGCCTTCCCTCGGCAACAATGTAGACTTCATCACCGTTTTCAACGGCAACATAAATAAAATCAGGATGGAAAGCTAAGGCAAGATTTGCAGGCAATGTCCACGGAGTTGTAGTCCAGATAACAACAAAAACTTTTTTACCGGCAAGCTCAGGTATTTTATTTTTTAACTCTTCACTCTTAACTCCGAACTTTACAAATACAGATGGCGATTCTTTATCAGCATATTCCACCTCTGCCTCTGCTAATGCAGTGATACAGGAAGGGCACCAGTGCACAGGTTTCTTGCCTTTATATGCATAGCCTTTTTTTACAAATTCTGAAAATTCCCTGACAATCGTCCCTTCATAGCCGTATGACATTGTGAGATACGGTTCTGCCCAGTCTCCCATAACTCCGAGCCTCTTGAATTCCTCCCTCTGAATGTCTACGAATTTTTCTGCGTATTCCTTGCAGAGCTTTCTTTTCTCAAGGATGTCAACCTTGTCTTTTTTTTCTCCGAGGTTTTTATCCACCTGAAGCTCTATCGGAAGGCCATGGCAGTCCCATCCAGGAACGTATGGCGAATAAAACCCCTGCATTGATTTGAATTTTACGATTATGTCCTTGAGTATCTTATTGAGCGCATGCCCGATATGGATATGTCCGTTGGCATAAGGAGGGCCGTCATGGAGGATGTAATGTTTACTGCCTGAATTTTTCGTTTGCAGCTTTTCGTATATCTTATTCTCTTCCCAGAACTTGAGCATTTCAGGCTCTTTCTGTGTAAGGTTCGCCTTCATGGGAAAACCTGTCTGTGGAAGATTGAGTGTGTCTTTTATGTCTTTTTGCCCCTGCGAATCTGTGATTGCCATGTCAGAAAATGCTCCCCTTCTCTTATTTCTCTTCTGCTTTTTCTTTCTTCTGCGCAGCCTTGTCAGCGATTATCTTCTGCGCCTGGTGTGAAGGCACTTCTTCGTAATGCGAGAATTCCATTGAATAGAGTCCTCTTCCTGATGTAAGGCTGTGCAGCTGGTTTGCGTATGTCAGCATCTCAGACATCGGAACCAACGCTGTTATTTTCTGGTTTCTCGCCTGTGATTCAACTCCCTGAACCTTGCCCCTCTTAGAATTGAGGTCGCCTATAACTGCGCCGAGGGTCTCATCAGGAGTTGTAATCTCTACTTTCATTACGGGTTCAAGGAGTATCGGCTTTGCATTTTCAACAGCCTTTTTTATACCCAATGAGCCTGCAATCTTAAACGCCATTTCTGATGAATCCACTGTATGGTATGAACCGTCATAAAGTGTAACCCTTACATCCACCATAGGATAACCGGCAATTATCCCCTCGTGCATTGCGTCTATAATTCCTTTTTCTACAGCAGGTATATATTGCCGCGGTATTGATCCTCCGACTATATCATCAACAAACTCAAAGCCCTTGCCTCTCGGCATCGGCTCTATCTTTATCCGGCAGTCTCCGTACTGTCCTCTGCCTCCTGACTGCTTTTTATACCTGCCCTGCGCATCGGATGAAGCCCGGATTGTTTCTCTGTATGGAATCTTCGGAGTTTTCATAATAACCTCAACTCCAAATTTCCTCTTCAACCTTTCAAGCGCAACTTCAAGATGCACCTGTCCCATGCCTGAGAGTATCATCTCTTTTGTCTCTTCGTCCCTGTGGAATTTAATGGTCGGGTCTTCTTCAAGAACCCTGTGAAGTCCTGTGCTGACTTTTTCTTCGTCTCCTTTGCTTTTCGGCGCTATTGCATAAGAGATTATCGGTTCTGCAAACTTCACCTTCTCAAATATGATGGGATGCGCTTCATCAGAGAGCGTGTCTCCGGTGTTTGTCTCTTTGAGTTTTGACACAACTCCGATCTCGCCTGGACCTAAACTGCTTGCCGGTATCTGCTTTTTGCCGAGGAGATAGAATATCTGGCCTATTCTTTCTTTCGCTCCTGTTGTTGCATTCAACACAGTTGAATCAGCCTTCAGAGCGCCTGAATAGACTCTGAATACAGAAAGCTTTCCTGCATAAGGGTCTGCTATTGTCTTAAAGACGTATGCGGAGAACGGCTCTTTTTCGTCAGGCTTTCTCTGCGCGTCTTTTGAGTCTTTTGGATTTTTGCCTTTAATAGGAAAAATTCTTACGAGGTCATGGGGAGAGGGCAGGCAAAGCAGTATTGTATCCATGAGCTGAGGGATGCCTATGTTTTTGGTTGCTGAGCCGCATACAACTGGAATAAACCTTCTTGACAGAGACCCTTCTTTAATCCCCCTTATAATTTCTTCCTGTGTCAGTTCGCCGCCTTCAAGATACTTTTCAAGAAGCGCGTCTTCTGATTCAGCAATCTTTTCTACAAGCTTTTTCCTGTATTCCTGAGCCTCGGACAGCATATCAGAGGGTATGTCTGATTCCTCCGCCTTAGGCGGATTGCCGCCTGAAAACTTATATGCCTTCATGTTAATGAGATTGATTATTCCGCTGAAAGTTTCTCCTGAACCTATTGGTATCTGCAATGGAACGCCTTCTGTGCCGAAAGACTGGGCAAGTTCATCAAGAGCGCCGGGGAAGTTGGCTGATTCCTTATCCATCTTGTTTATAAAAACTATTCTCGGGATTTCATATTCACAGGCGTATTTCCAGACCTTCTCTGTTTCTGCCTTAACGCCTGATATGGCGCTGACTATAACGACAGCGCCGTCAACTGCCTTGAGGCTTCCTCTGGTGTCTTCTACAAAATTTATGAATCCCGGCGTATCAATCAGGTTTATGCGGTGGCTGTCCCAGATGCAGAAGCCGAAAGCCGATGTAATGGTTATCTTTCTTGATATTTCTTCAGGTTCGCAGTCAGTTGTTGTATTGCCTTCTTCAATTCTGCCGAGCCTGTCAATGGAACCTGAATTAAAAAGCATTGCCTCGGTCAGGGATGTTTTTCCCGCGCCGCCATGCGCAATTACAGCGACATTTCTGATTTTGTTAACATCAAAATTAGCCATAAAACCTCCTTGCTATAAGTTTATTAGCGGTCAGCTATCAGCAGTCAGCAAACAGAATAAAATATGTCTACAGTTCAATGTTCTTAGAAGCTGAAAGCTGTATGCTGAACGCTGAGTGCTATTCGTTAATTATTTCTTCTATAACAGGTTTTGTTTCTGTTTTTTTCTCTGCTTTCAGGCTCCAGAGCTTGATGCCTAAAAAAGCAATCAAGAATAAACCGAAACCGAATATTGCTGACAGTATGTCGGGGTCTATATTTTTAAATTGATGACTGAAAATTTCTTTTCCAACGACTGCGCCTGCGATTAATGCTATTGCAGGAATGCCGTAAACAAGTATTGAACCCTTGAGATATGTGTATGACTTTATGACAACCCTGACCTTCTGCCCTGCTTTTGCGCCTGCCTTGTTCACTGCATCAATCTCCATTGACTGTTCATCAGGCTTGCATGTGCCTACTGTGCATCCTTCACAGACGCTCTTTCTCGGAACCGAGACTTTCGCAAAAGCCCCTGTTGTGCTTTTTACTGTTCCGATTTCCTCCATAGCAATGGCATTTTAACATACTATGTTTTAAAAAATCTTGAGTCCGGATAGGGCTTATCTCAGCTTAAGACGGTGCATCATAAGCCCGGTAAATTTATTCAGAAAATTGTTTCTGGGAAGGAAAGGAAAGACAGGTTTCTTTCTGGTTCCTAAGCTGTCAAGAATGCGTTTTATCTCAGCATTGTCTCCGAATAAAAGGCCTTTTCTGAATGTTTCTATCGCATCCACTCTTCTCCCTGCCTTCAGATAAATCCTGCCGAGATTCAGGTAGTGAACCGGATTCTCGGGTTCCTGCAGGATTGCGTCATTGCAGAGCATAAGCCCATATGTAATCTTTCCCCTTTCAAGGGCTATGCACATTCCCAGAAATGACTGGATGGAGGGCGTTTTTTTAAAAGTATAAGCTTTTTCAAAAAATGCGAGCGCAGCAAGTGGGTTATTATCGCTTAAAAGGGCTATTCCTTTTTCAAAAAGTTCATCGGCAGTCATCTTATTATGTATACCTGTAGTTTTGTCACATATTTCATGTTGTCATTGCGGCTTGTCCGCAATCCTTCAGATAAAGAAAGATTCCGAACAAGTCGGAATGACGAACAAAAGCGACGATAAACTCAGAAGCAAAAGACATAAAACGAAGCTTACTCTTCTTCCTTCAGCAGTTTGTATTCAATGCTGTCAACAAGAGCCTGCCATGACGCCTCTATAATGTTCTCCGATACGCCGACAGTGCTCCACCTGTTTTTTTCATCTCCTGATTCTGCAAGCACTCTGACTCTTGCGGAAGTTCCCTTGCCTGCCGTAAGCACTCTTACTTTGTAATCATGAAGTTTTATATTTTTTAGTTCCGGATAGAACTTATCAAGGGCGCTTCTCAGGGCATTGTCAAGCGCGTTCACAGGGCCGCTGCCTGTGGCGGCAGTGTGCTCGGTTTTCCCTCCGACCCTTACCATTATTGTAGCCTCGGTCAGCGGGATCTCGCCTTCTTTTCTTTTTTCGACGATTACCCTGAACCCGATGAGGTCAAAGAATTTTCTGTGCAGCCCGAGCGCCTTTTTGAGAAGAAGCTCAAATGACGCCTCTGCCCCTTCAAACTGAAAACCCTGATGCTCAAGGTCTTTTAAGGTGTTTAATATATCCTGAAGCTGTGGAGAATCCGGCTCTATGTGAATGTTAAATTCCTTTGCCTTTCTGAGGATGTTGCTTTTTCCGGCAAGGTCTGAGATTAAGACTCTGTGCGAGTTTCCCACAAGTTCAGGTTTTATATGCTCGTATGTCTCAGGCCTTTTCATTACTGCGCTCACATGAACTCCGCCCTTATGAGCGAAGGCGCTGTCTCCGACAAAAGGCTGGCGCTTGAAATGCCTCAGGTTTGAGATTTCGGTTACGAACCTTGAAACGTCCCTGAGCCTTTTCATCTGTGCATCAGTAATGCATTTTATCCCGAGTTTGAGATTAAGATTCGGGATTATGGAGCAGAGGTTGGCGTTTCCGCATCTTTCTCCAATGCCGTTTATGGTCCCCTGTACCTGAGATGCGCCTAACTCAACAGCAATTATTGAATTTGCCACTGCGCATTCAGAGTCATTATGCGTATGTATCCCGATTGGCGCTTTTGTTTTTTTAATGACGCCGGCAACTATTTTTTGCATCTCCTCAGGCATTGTGCCTCCGTTTGTGTCGCACAGCACGAGACAGTCAGCGCCTGCATCCTGTGCAGCAATGAGGCACTTCAATGCAAGGGACGGATTGCCCTTGTATCCGTCAAAGAAGTGTTCTGCATCAAAAAATACCTTGTCTGCGTATTTTTTAAGATAGGCCACTGAGTTATGGATTATCTCAAGGTTTTCTGAAGGCGTTATCATCAGGGATTCTTTTATGTGAAAATCCCATGTCTTTCCGAATATGGTTATTACAGGGGTTTCTGATGCGATGAGCGCCTTTATGTTTACATCATCTTTAGCTTTGTGTTTTGGCCTGTGTGTGCTTCCGAATGCAACTACCACGGAATTTTTCAGCTTCAGTTTTTTTGACTTTTTAAAGTAGTCCGCGTCTTTCGGGTTTGAGCCGGGCCAGCCTCCCTCAATATAGCGCACCCCGAGTTCATCAAGCTTCCCGGTAATCCTGAGTTTGTCCTCAACAGAGAATGCAATATCCTCTGCCTGAGAACCATCCCTCAGCGTTGTGTCGTATATTTCAACTTTACGCATATCAAGAACTCCTCGAGCAGTAGCGCAGCAGTGCAGTAGCCCAGTGGTGGTGACTTTTGCTCTTCTGCTCTATTGCTCTTCTGCTCTTTTCCCTACGTCCCCATTTCCCAGCTCTCAAGATATTTTTTCTGCTCCGGAGTAAGCACATCTATCCTGATTCCCAAAGATCTGAGTTTCAGCTTTGCTATTTCAGCATCTATTTTTTCAGGGACGCTGTAAACTTTTCTTTCCAGCTCTTTGTAGTTTTTCATCATATATTCTGCGCACAATGCCTGGTTTGCAAAGCTCATGTCCATAACAGCGGAAGGATGCCCCTCTGCCGCTGCAAGATTAATAAGCCGCCCCTCTCCGAGGAGATACACCCTTTTGCCGTTCCTGAGAGTGTATTCTTCCACGAAATCCCGTATTGTCCTCCTTGACTTTGACAGTTTCTTAAGGGCGTCTATTGCTATCTCAACATTGAAATGCCCTGAATTGCAGAAAATGGCGCCGTCCTTCATAAGATTAAAGCATTCTTTGTATATGACGTCAATATCTCCGGTAGCTGTAACGAATATGTCTCCGATTCGCGCCGCATCTCTCATGGGCATAACATCAAATCCGTCCATCGTAGCTTCAAGCCCGCGAAGAGGATTGACCTCTGTGATAATTATCTTTGCTCCCATGCCTTTTGCCCTCATCGCTATGCCTTTGCTGCACCATCCGTAGCCTGCGACAACGAATATTGAGCCTGCTATCAGCCTGTTTGTAGCCCGCATTATTCCGTCTATGGTTGACTGTCCCGTGCCGTAACGGTTATCAAACAAATATTTTGTATATGCGTCATTCACTGCGATAATGGGGTATTTCAAAACCCCCTTTTCAGCCATTGCCCTCAGCCTTATAACGCCTGTGGTTGTCTCTTCTGTCCCGCCTAACAGATTTTTCAGCAGTTCTTTTTTCTTTGTATGGAGCGTTGAAACAATGTCGGCTCCATCATCCATTGTTATGTTCGGTTTAAGGGACAGGGCATCCATTATATGCCTGTAATAAGTCTTGTGGTCTTCGCCTTTTATTGCAAAAACAGAAATGCCTGAGTTCTTAACAAGTGATGCCGCAACATCATCCTGTGTGCTTAATGGATTTGATGCGCACAGATATACCTGTGCTCCGCCTGCCTTCAGAGTTTCAGCAAGGTTTGCAGTCTCGGTGGTTACATGCAGACATGCGGCAAGCCTTACGCCTTTGAGAGGTTTTTCCTTTCTGAACCGCTCTGTTATGCTCTTGAGAACAGGCATTTCTTTAGCAGCCCATTCAATTCTCAGCTTACCTTTTTGTGCGAGTTTAATATCTTTTACATCATGCTTTAGCATTTTTCTCCTCTCAGTTTATGCTATAAGCTGTCAGCTATCAGCTATGAGCTATGAGCTATTATAGTCCTGCCTCTTTT
>CAZHHV010000016.1:0-5245 GCA_964532335.1 uncultured Nitrospiraceae bacterium | reverse complement strand
ATCCGCCTTATCTGTTTTCTCCCATGTGAAGTCAGGGTCATTCTTGCCGAAATGTCCGTATGCGGCAGTCTTTTTGAATATGGGTCTCCTCAGGTTCAGGTGTTCAATTATCCCCTTTGGAGTCAGGTTAAAGTTTTTCCTTATCAGTTTTACGATTTTATCCTCGGCAATCTTGCCTGTCTCAAAGGTGTCAACAAGAATGGAAACAGGTTCAGGGATGCCGATTGCATAAGCAAGCTGGACTTCAACTCTGTCTGCTATGCCTGATGCAGCGATATTTTTTGCTATGTACCTCGAAACATAGGCGCCTGAGCGGTCAACTTTCGTTGGATCTTTTCCGGAGAAACATCCGCCCCCGTGGCTCCCCACGCCGCCGTAGCTGTCAACTATTATTTTTCTCCCTGTCAGCCCGGTATCACCCATAGGGCCTCCGACAACGAAGCGGCCTGTGGGGTTAATGTAGTATTTCACGTTTTCCTCATCAAGGAGTTTCTTTGGGATAACAGGCTTAATGACTTTCTCTATAATATCTTCCTTCATATCTTTCATGTGGACATCAGGACTGTGCTGTGACGAAATAACAATCGTATCTATCCTGAATGGTTTGCCGTCTCTGTACTCAATTGTAACCTGAGATTTGCCGTCAGGCCTGAGATAGGGAAGGACATCATTCTTTCTGACCTCCGAAAGCCGCATTGCAAGTTTATGCGCAAGCATGATTGGCAGAGGCATAAGCTCTTCTGTTTCATTGCATGCAAAGCCGAACATCAGTCCCTGGTCTCCGGCGCCGCCTGTGTCAACACCCATTGCTATATCAGAAGACTGCTGGTCTATTGATGTTATTACTGCACAGGTTTCATAATCAAAACCGTATTTTGCTCTCGTATAACCTATGTTCTTAATGGTTTCTCTCACGATATCAGGTATATGGACATAACATGTTGTTGAAATCTCTCCTGCAACAAAGGCAAGCCCTGTGGTCACAAGGGTCTCACAGGCCACTCTTGCAATTGGGTCCTGCGCAATTATCGCATCAAGAATTGCATCTGATATCTGGTCAGCTATCTTGTCAGGATGGCCTTCAGTTACAGATTCAGAAGTAAAAAAATAGTTCTTTCTTGCCATATGCAGCCTCCTTGAGCGTAATTTGAATATGTATTTTATAAGTTTTTGGATAAAAAAAGGAAGAGGTATTTAAAAACAACTCTTTTTTCTGCTAAAATCTCATGTGTTCACCCAGCAGTTAATCAACGGACTTACGCTCGGCGGAGTGTATGCGCTCATAGCGCTCGGCTATACAATGGTTTACGGCATACTTGAGCTTATAAACTTCGCGCACGGCGAGATTTATATGCTCGGCGCATATCTCGGAATTATATTTCTTGCTTTTTTCACAGCTATAGGACTTACATCATACAGCCTTCCGCTGGCGCTGATTCTGACGTTTGTTCTTTCTGTAATCTTCTGTTCATCCTATGGCTTTACAATAGAAAAGATTGCGTATAAGCCCCTGAGAAATGCGCCTCGGCTCAGCCCTTTGATAAGCGCAATAGGCGTGTCAATATTCCTCCAGAATTATGTGATGCTTACGCAGGGAGCAACCGATAAGATTTTCCCGCATCTTTTTGAAAAGGCAGGAATTGAACTTATAGGGGCAAGGGTTACATATACGCAAATTTTCATAATAGCGGCCTCAGCAGTTTTAATGCTCTCTTTGAATCTGTTTATCACAAAAACACGAATGGGCAAAGCAATGAGGGCGGTTGCGCAGGATAAGGTGATGGCATCACTCGTTGGGATAAACATAAATACCGTCATATCAGCGACCTTTATAATAGGTTCGGGACTTGCCGCAGTTGCCGGCCTTATGGTTGCGGCGTATTACGGCCTTGTGAATTATTCTATCGGCTATATAGCAGGAATTAAGGCATTCACGGCAGCAGTGCTCGGCGGAATCGGAAGCATTCCCGGCGCAATGTTCGGCGGAATCCTGCTCGGTCTTATTGAGAGCTTCAGCGCGGGGTACATATCAAGCGAATACAAAGATGCATACGCATTTATCATATTGATTATCATTCTGTTTATTAAACCCTCAGGCCTGTTCGGAAAGACGCAGGAAGAAAAAGTATGAAGCACACATGCCGACAAATCGGTACGGAAGTGAATGAAAATGTCATTCCCGCTTGTCGGGAATCTTTCTTCCGATTCCGAACAAGTCGGAGGGATGCTGGACAAGCCAGCATGACAAAGAGGGGTATTTACAGGTGAAAAAAGCGATTCACCCATTCACCCATTCACCGCTTTTTATTGCGCTGTGGCTGGCGCTGCTTTTTCTTCCGTTTAAGGGTTTAGAAGCAGCGGTTGTTCTCTTCATCGTGTTGTTTGCTGCGGTTTCCATGCTGAACATGTTTAAAAAGTATGTTGGAACCATCCGCCTCAGGTGGAGCGATTTTAAAAAATACCTTTCAGGCAGAATCAGGATAAAACTGCCGGAATCAAAAACTCGTTCAATAGCTCTGACTCTTCTCATGGCTGTCGTTGTCATGGCCCTGCCTTTTTACGGGCATGATTATCTGATTGACATTGCAGTGCTTTCAGGCATCTACATAATACTGGCACAGGGACTGAATATAGTTGTGGGTTTTACCGGCTTATTAAACCTTGGCTTTGTCGCTTTCTATGCAATAGGCGCATATTCCTATGCCCTTCTCAACACAAAGCTGGGGCTCGGTTTCTGGGCGTCTCTGCCTTTTTCAGTCATGCTTGTAACTTTATCGGGATTCATACTCGCGATTCCTGCATTGAGGCTGAGGGGAGATTATCTTGCCATAGTGACTCTCGGCTTTGGAGAAATTGTAAGGCTTGTGCTGAATAACTGGGATTCTTTTACTAAGGGGCCGAACGGAATCGGCGGGATTGAGCCGCCGCATATTTTCGGGATGCAGATAAGCAGTCTGGGGCAGTTCTATTATTTCATCATTATATTTGTGCTGCTTGCCGTATTCATAATAAGAAGGGTGGCTGCATCAAGGATTGGAAGGGCCTGGATAGCGATAAGGGAGGATGAGATTGCGTCGTCTTCCATAGGGATAAATACAACGGCATACAAGCTTTATTCATTTGCATTCGGAGCATTCTGGGCCGGGCTTGCAGGAGTTCTCTTTGCCGCTAAGATGCAGTTTGTGTCTCCCGAGAGTTTCACGTTCATGGAGTCTGTCCTGATACTCTGCATGGTGATACTCGGAGGGTTGGGAAGCATACCCGGTGTAATATTAGGGGCAATAATACTCGTTATGCTCCCTGAGATGCTCAGGGAAGTGCAGTTATACCGCATGCTTGCGCTTGGCAGCGGGCTTGTCATGCTTATGATATTCAGGCCGCAGGGGTTGATGGGAGGGAAGGGTGTATCTTTTAGAGGTTAGAGACCTCACAAAACATTTTGGCGGGATAAGAGCGATAGAGGAAGTCAGGTTCAGGGCTAAGGAAGGCTCTATCATGAGCATCATCGGGCCTAACGGCGCAGGGAAGACAACACTCTTTAACTGTCTTACAGGAATAACCCGGCCGACAAAGGGAGCGATAAGTTTTTTTGACAGGGATATAACAGGACTTAAGCCGGACAGCATTGTAAAGCTCGGCGTAGCAAGGACCTTTCAGAATATAAGGCTATTCAGGGAGATGAGCGTCATTGAGAATGTAATGGTATCGCAGCACTGCAGGACACAGTCAGGACTCCTGTCGGCAATAATCAGGAGCAGCAGCTTCAGGGATGAAGAAAAGGCAATAAAGGAAAAGGCGCTTGAATATCTTGAACTCGTAGGGCTTGAGGCATATTCTGACACTATTGCAGGCAGTCTTCCATACGGAAGCCAGAAGAGGCTTGAGATAGCGAGGGCGATTGCAACAGAGCCGAGGCTCATTCTTCTTGATGAGCCCACGGCAGGCATGAACCCTCAGGAGACAGGAGAGATGATGGGGCTTATTAAAAAACTTCAGGAACTCGGCAAGACGATAATTCTTATAGAGCATGATATGAAGGTTGTGATGGGGATTTCGGAGAATATTGTTGTCCTGGACCACGGCGTGAAGATAGCAGAAGGCGCTCCTGATGAGATACGAAAAAATCCGATGGTCATAGAGGCGTACCTTGGAAAGGAACACTAAAATAGAGCAGAAGAGCAATAGAGCAGAAGAGCAGAAGTCTGTTTCGCTATTGCGCTGCTGGGCTACTGCTCTGTTGAGCTATTTATGTTAGAGCTTAATGACATACACACATTCTACGGCCCGATAGAGGCGCTGAAAGACATTACACTGAAAATAAATCAGGGTGAGATAGTATGCCTTATAGGGAACAACGGCGCCGGAAAATCCACGACGCTGATGGCCATATCCGGCATATTAAAGCCAAAGGCGGGAACAATATCTTTTATCGGAAGTGACATCTCCGATATGCCGCCTCACAGCATTGTTGAAATGGGGATAAGCCATGTGCCTGAAGGAAGGAGGATATTCCCAAGGCTCACCGTAAAGGAAAATCTTGAGATGGGAGCATACTCAAAAAAATCAAAATTCAAAAATCAAAATTCAAATTTCAAATCTCAACTTGAGAAGGTCTACGAGATGTTTCCTGTTCTGAAGGAGCGCGAGAGACAAATGGGAGGCACATTGAGCGGCGGAGAGCAGCAGATGCTTGCAATATCAAGGGCCTTGATGTCAAATCCGAAACTTCTTCTCCTTGATGAGCCGTCATTGGGGCTTGCGCCGATAATAGTAAGCAAGATATTTAAGGCGATAAGAGAGATAAATCAGGAAGGAGTTACAATCCTGCTTGTCGAACAGAATGCGCACGCAGCCTTAAATCTCTCAGGCAGGGGATATGTCCTTGAAAGCGGCAGGATAAAGATGCACGGGCAGGGAAAGGAACTTTTGAATAGTGAAGAGGTAAAAAAGGCATATCTCGGAGAATAGGGGACAGAAACCAGTCAAAATCCAAAGTGCTAAGCAGGGTTGCCTTTCGTTTCCTGCGAGATTTTTCGACAGTTCTAAACTCATTCCGCTATCCCGAAAGCATTCGGGAAAACTCACCCTTCGGGTTCAGACAGTCGAGGCCGTGGCCGCTTCATTTCGTTAAGAACTATTACCTAAAAATCTCGAAAGTCACTCAAAACAACCCTGCTTATCACTGGTAATAGCCAGTTGACTCATAATAAAATGTTACCGAAGGCTCGCTGACTCAACGTGTTTT
>CAZHHV010000015.1:0-23524 GCA_964532335.1 uncultured Nitrospiraceae bacterium | reverse complement strand
TGTCCCAGATTTACGGACGGAGCGAAGCGGAGTCGTAGAATCGGGACTGTCCCCGGCTAAGAGGAGAGCCGCCCAATTTGCCTCTGAATTCGGGGGCTGGGGAAAGGTGGAGTTGGTGAAGGTATAATGCTACTATCTATATCAGGCAAGCGGTTTTTCGAAAAAGGGGGTAAAAGATGGCTGATGTAAGTTTGACTCAGAGAGCATACACATTAAGGCTGAAAGGCGCTGACCCAAATGACCAATCTTGGCGGGATAAACTATGGAAGACTCACGAGGCCATAAGCAAAGGAGCGAAGGTCTTCGGCGACTGGCTTCTTACTTTCAGAGGCGGCCTCAGCCACGAACTTGTCGATATGAAAGTAAAAAACAAAAAGGGAGAAGAACACAACCCAACCGAAGATGAGAAAAAAGACCGTCGCATTATGCTTGCCCTTTCGTGGTTGTCGGTAGAGTCAGAAACGGGAGCGCCATCAGAACATTTCGTACATAATGACCTTGATACCAAAAACAGCAGGCGAAGCAATTGGAAAACAGTTGATACCCTCAAAGAAATTCTAAAAGCGCGTGGCGTTTCCGATACAGACGCTGAACTGTGGGTAACGGATTGCACTTCCTCGCTAAATGCTGCGATTAGGGATGAGGCGGTTTGGGTTAACAGGAGCAAAGCGTTTGATACGATAAAAAATAACAATTCTTTTACTCAAGATGAGATATGGGATTTTCTCAGCCCGTTTTTCTCAGGCCCTGAAGCCTATCTTAAACCGATAAAGACCGAAGATGGCGAAGAAGACAATGAATCCGAAGGCTTAACGGACAAAGATGAGAAAGTAAAAGATTTAGTCCAGAAGGCAGGTGGATGGCTGAGTAGTCGCTGTGGAACAGGCAAAGGTGCAGATTTCAGTAAAATGCACGATGTGTATGAAGGGATCGCGAAATGGGCGGAAACTGCAACTGGAAAGCAAGTCACTATTGCAGACCTTGCAGTAGCGCTTAGTAATTTTGGCCCCGCCTCAAATGACCTTCAAGGGGTTCTGGGTATTATTAGCGGTCCGGGCTATAAAAGCGGTACACGGACTTTTCTAAATAAAATTAACGTTCAAGGTTCGCTTAGTAAAACTGACCTCGACGCTTTAAAGAAAAAAGCCGAAGATGATGCAAATAAATGCAATTCTAAAACCGGCACTAAGGGCAACCGTGATTACTCTGATAAAATTTTGGGTGATGTAGCATCTTCCTGTGGTTTTACATATCTCCAGAATGATGGACCAGCAAGACATGCGGAATACTCCGTCATGCTTGACCACGCCGCAAGAAGGGTATCGCTGGTTCACACATGGATAAAGCGTGCAGAAGCGGAGCGAAGAAAATTTGAAGAAGACGCAAAGAAAATAAATAATATTTCTGAAGAAGCAAAAGAACGGCTTGATAGATTTTGTAAGGAACGATCTTCGGAGTTAGGCGCACTTGAAGGTTACAGAATCCGCAGGCGTGCAGTTGCTGGATGGAAGGAAGTAGTCAAAGCATGGTCGAAAGCTGATTGCAAGACCGAAGATGATCGCATTGCCTCAGCCCGAACATTACAAGATAATCCTGAGATTGATAAATTCGGCGACATTCAACTTTTTGAGGCTCTGGCTTCAGATGAAGCTATATGCGTCTGGCAAATTAATGGGAAATCAGACCCTCAGCCACTAATTGATTATGTAGCGGCAACCGATGCGGAAGCAAAGAAGCTTCGTTTCAAGGTACCTGCCTATCGCCATCCGGATGCGCTCCTTCATCCTGTCTTTTGTGATTTCGGGTATTCAAGATGGGACATCATGTTTAATGTCCATGAAGCGAAAAAGAATAAGGATAAAAAACGGAACAATGCAACCGAAGATACCGATATCCATAACCTAAAAATGGGACTTTGGACTGGAACAACTGTTGAAGAAATCCCCCTACGCTGGCAATCAAAAAGACTTTTTCATGACTTAGCATTGACGCAGAAAGATTCACATGAAGACAGCATCACGGATGTTTCACGCGCTGACAGACTTGGACGTGCGGCGGGTAAAGCAAACACAGGCGCAGTAGCAATCAAAAGCATTTTCGACCAGAAAGAGTGGAATGGCCGTCTTCAAGCTCCTCGTTCCCAACTTGATGCAATAGCTAAAGTAAGGGACAATATTAGCCATTCAATAGAAGTGAAAAAAAGACGCATAGATAAGCTGGTATCAAATATCAAATGGTTTATCACATTTTCACCAAAACTTCAGCCCCAAGGCCCGTGGTTTGATTATATAGATAAAACCACAGACAAATCTCCATTTGAACGTATATACAAGTCAGGTGCCAAGAAGGGGCAAAGTTATGTAAGTTTTACCGGATGGCCTCATGAAATGGAAAACAGCAACCGTTCCGGAATGGCCAAGTTTACACTTTCCCGTCTTCCCGGTCTTAGGTTGCTCTCTGTAGATTTAGGACATCGGCATGCTGCAGCATGTGCTGTATGGGAGACGCTTGGCAAAGAAGAAATAGAGGCGACATGCAAAGCGACAAATGTTAAAACACCAGGAGAAGCCGACCTTTACCTTCATCACAAAAATAACATCAGAACCACTATTTACCGTCGCATAGGCGCTGACTATATTGAGGAAGTAGACAAAGGCACGGGTGAAATAAAGAATGCGCCTCATCTTGCCTCGTGGGCGAGGCTCGACAGACAATTCTTAATAAAGCTTCAGGGCGAGGAGAGTAAAGCCCGAAAAGCTACTCCTGACGAGATTAAGGCGATCAAAAAACTTGAATCAGAGATTGGATACATATTGCAAGCTGAGCATTCGCAGCCAGTTGACGCACTAATGTCGTTTGCCGTTAACATTGTACGTCCCGCTTTAAGACGTCATGGCGACAAGGCAAGAGTAGCACATTGCCTTATAACAAACGAAAAGACTAAATCGGGCGGGATAAAGGAAAAATTAGACCGCAATGGACGGGTTGAGGTGATTACTGATGCCCTTGAACTCTGGCATGGGCTGGCAGCTTCAAAACGTTGGCAAGATACTGAGGCAGAAAATTTATGGAGAGAAAACTTCCCTGAAGTGCCGATCACTAAAAAAGACGATGAAGAAAAAACCAGACAACAGATAAAAAAATAAAAGAAAGTTTTTAGAGAAAACATATTAAAACCCATAGCTGAAAAACTATACCAAAGCAACATGAAGCTACATGTTGCATGGGCAACGCGCTGGCGTGAAGATGACGCTAACTGGCAAAAACGCTTGCGCTGGCTGAGAGACTGGATACTTCCAAGGGGCAGCAGAGCAAATGATAAGACCATCCGACATGTAGGCGGGCTTTCGCTCACCCGTATTGCAACAATAAAGTCTCTCAATCAAGTGCAAAAGGCTTTTTTTGCAAGATTAAAACCTGATGGCACGCATGAGACTGCTAAAGAGGGTTTTGGCCAGAGCGTCCTTGATGCGCTTGAAAACATGCGAGAACAGAGGGTTAAACAGCTCGCAAGCAGAATTGCCGAGGCTGCGCTTGGAGTTGGTCGCATAAAAATATCAAAAAAAGGTAAAACCCCAAAGCGTCCTTGTGAACAGGTGGATGATTCCTGCCATGCCGTGGTGATAGAAAATCTAACACATTACCGTCCTGAAGAAACTCGTACCCGCCGTGAAAACCGTCAACTCATGCAGTGGTCTTCAGCGAAGGTCAAAAAATATCTCTCGGAGGCATGCCAGCTACACGGACTTCATCTCCGTGAAGTTTCGGCAGGCTATACCTCAAGACAAGACTCTCGCACTGGAGCGGCAGGCGTAAGATGCGAAGATGTGCCTGTAGATGAGTTCTTTAAGTCGGCATTTTGGACAAAAGAAGTTAAGAGGGCAGAAAAGAAGATAAAAGAAGGTGGCGATGATTCACGTGACAAGTATCTTATTGCCCTTAAGCAAAAATATTCAATGCTAAAGGAAGACGAGATGAAGAAAGCACGCCCTTTTCTTATTCCCTTGAGGGGTGGAGAGATTTTTGTTTCTGCTGATAGGCGTTCTCCGGCTTCAAAAGGCATACAGGCTGACTTGAACGCAGCCGCCAACATTGGCCTTAAAGCCCTTTTCGACCCGGACTGGCCGGGCAGATGGTGGTATGTGCCTTGCGACTCAAAAGAGTACATGCCTATCAAAGATAAGGTTTCCGGTAGCAAGGCATTTGATAATGTCGAGGCGCTAAAGAAAACAACGACAGACGAGGAAGGCGGAAATAGTTCGGGAAAGAAAAAACGCAAGAGGCGCGCAAGGACCGAAAAGAGCAAGGAAGTTGTTAATCTCTGGCGTGATGTATCAACCGTACCGCTAACAAAAGGTGAGTGGCAAGAATGTTTAGCCTATAAAAACAAGGTGCAATACAATGTCATTCAGACCCTGCGAAGACAAGCTGGTCTTCTCGAAAGCCATGACTGACGAGTATCTTTGGCCCGCAAGAAATGTGGCGGAGTATGCTTACTGTCCCCGCCTTTTTTATCTCATGGAGGTGGAAGGGATTCACCTGTCCAGCGCGGATACGGAACAGGGACATGCTGTCCACCGCAGGGTCAACCGTCCGAGCGCCCAATCAACAGATGATGACGAGCCTGACCCCGGAAGGCCAAAGGCCATCCGCAGCCTTACTCTGTCGAGCCATGCTCTTGGCCTCACAGCAACAATGGATCTTACCGAAATATCCGGCAATGTTGCAGTGCCGATAGAATATCGCAAAGGCCATCCAAAGCGAAAGACAATGGCTCCGCCTCCTGACGACCCCGAAGAAGCTGATAACCCTCCTTTATCGCAACCGGAAGCCTGGCCTATAGACCGTGTACAAGTTGGACTTCAAGCAATTCTTCTTAAAGACGCCGGATATGAGGTCACACAAACGATTATATATTACGCGGCTGAGAAATTCAGGCTTGAAATGCCTTTTAATGACGCGCTTGAGAGCGAAGCTCTTGCAACTCTTGAAGCCGCAAAGTTATGCGCGCAAGGGACAAGACCCAAGCCATTGCTGAACGATTCCCGGTGTCCAAGGTGCTCTCTACAGCCGATCTGCCTTCCTGATGAGATAAACTGTCAGAGCAGCAAAGACACAAATGAAGAAATGACCCCGCGCAAAATATGGCCTCCAAGGGATGACGGCATTCATGTAGTAACCCAGACAAACGGCACAAAAATCAGCGTTAAAGGTATGACGCTTGTCATCAAAGATAAAGAGGGAACAACGTTAAAAGAAATTCCTCTTGCGAATCTCGAAACCCTTTCTCTCCTCGGCTCTGTACAGATATCAACGCAGGCTGTTCATGTTCTCGCAGACAGATGCATTCCCATTGCATATCTTTCTTCGGCAGGCAGGCTGGTAGCCATAGTTGATCCGCTCGACTCGGTAAGCGCTGAAGTTAGAAAGGCGCAGGTGAAGTCATTTGATAATCCGGTGTCATGTTTGATACTTTCAAGAGCCCTTGTATCATCCAAAATAATCAATCAGCGTACACTACTTATGCGCAACCATAATGCCATTCAAAAGGAAACCTCTACTGAATTGACGAAGGCTGCTGAAAGGGCTACCAGCGCCAGCTCTCTTGAGGAACTTCGGGGACATGAAGGCCGGGCAGGGGCATTATATTTTGGATACTTTGCCGGGATGTTTAAAAGCCCTCTGGCCGGGGAGTTCGATGCAAACGGCAGGCAACGCCGCCCTCCGCCGGATCCAATTAACGCTTGCCTTTCTATGGCATATACCATGCTCGCTCATGAGTGCGTAGCTGCACTCCGACTGGCGAGGACTGAGCCTTCTATCGGAGCTTATCATGTCTCTCGCCCCGGACGACCAGCCCTCGCATTGGATCTTATGGAACCATTCCGTCCGCTGATTGCAGACTCCGTTACTCTATCGGCTTTCAACCGTGGAGAGCTTTGCGAGGGGCATTTTTTAAGAACGTCGGCAGGCTGTGCTTTTACTGATGCTGGAAGAAAAGCCTTTTTCAGCGCCTATGCCCGGAGGATGGATATGGAAATCACGCATCCTATTTTTGAATACCGTCTGAGTTACAGACGGATGCTCGTTCTCCATGCCCGCATGATAGCCGCATGGCTTTTGGGAGAAGTTTCTACGTTGGCATTTCTTACAACGCGTTAGGCTGGGAGGTTGCTATGCGCAAGTGCTATCTGGTATGTTATGACATTCGAGAACCTAAACGATTGCGAAAAGTTTTCCAGATATTGAAAGGATACGGGGAACACTGGCAGTACTCCATCTTCTTCTGCACGCTAAAGGATATAGACCGCGTCTGTCTTCAGTCTGCCCTTGAAGTAGAAATGAACATGAAAGAAGATCAGGTGCTGATAATAAACATGGGAAGTAATGAGGAAGAGGCCCGAAACGCCGCAGTTGTAATCGGACAGTCTCTTCAGCAAACTGATGAAAGGCTGATTGTTGTTTGAGCTTGACTTGGCCGATCAAAAATGGTAAAAATATTGTGTCCTATAGGGGCACGGAATTCAAGGTATGTGTCTTCCCCGTCAGATGGGCTTTGGCACCTTGGAGTTGATTAGCTTTACATCCGCTGTTTGACAATATGGTATGCGAGTGCGAAGGTGATGGGTGAGAGTCTATGGCGTACTCGAAAAACTTATTTTCTGCGGGGTTGCATAATGCAAATGAAGCATTCAGTGCAGTTGGGTAGCTCAAAATCAGATAGGGCTCGCAAGAGAGTCGTTGAACCCTTATTGAGCAATGTATTGCAAGTGCCGCTGCCGCAGAAGCTGATGCGGGACTAATCAACTGACACGAACCACGCGCTGAGGATGCGGACGCCATTTGTGGCCGCAGAAGCTGATGCGGGACTAATCAACTGACACACAACCTCGGCATGTACCTCCCGAATCCCGACCCGGGCCGCAGAAGCTGATGCGGGACTAATCAACTGACACTTGAAGATAGGCGTGGCAGGGGAATTCAGGTATTTGCCGCAGAAGCTGATGCGGGACTAATCAACTGACACTCTATGATGCTTTCTATCCTGTCCAGCGGATTGTAGCCGCAGAAGCTGATGCGGGACTAATCAACTGACACATATCCTGTGATTTCCATGTCTACTGTTCCTGCTACGCCGCAGAAGCTGATGCGGGACTAATCAACTGACACCAATCAGCGCATTTCTGCGCAGTTGCGCCGGGCTGGCCGCAGAAGCTGATGCGGGACTAATCAACTGACACACGGATATCTGAGGGGGAGATACACTCTCCCCCTGCCGCAGAAGCTGATGCGGGACTAATCAACTGACACACATTGGTAAGGCTGCTCTCTGCAAGTGATACTACGCCGCAGAAGCTGATGCAAACAGGAAAAAGAGTGACACATCCCTATTATCTCCGCTATGAAGATGGATAGCCGAAAGGATTATAACTGGAGAACGGAGCTATGGCTTTTCGCCTCGGCTCTCCTCGGCGAGTCGCCCGAGGAGACGAATCGATAAAATCACTTGAATCGCAAAATGTAGTGTAGCTTGAGAAATTATTATTTACTTTTGCTGCACAACACATCATCAACCCAGCTAAGCGCTGCGGACACAGTCGGGAACCCTATGGTACTTGTAAGCAGAAGAACTGCATGGTATATTTCTTCTGGTTTTGCCCCTGCCTGAAGCGCCCTTCTTGTATGCGAATGCACAGCGCCCTCTGACCTTATTGCAGCCGCAGCAGCAAGCTGAATCAAATGAGAAGTTTTATTTTTTATGGGCCCTGATGTTTTCGCAGCCTTTCCAAGACTGTCAACAGCCTTGAAATATTTTTTAAACCTTTTTCTGATGCTGATGTATTGTCCCGGAAGTTTAGCCATAATCTCCTCCTTCAAAAAAGAAATAGTCCTCTGTGTTCTCAAGAATGACAGAGGCAGATTTATATTATATTTCCACCTTCATCCCTGCTGCCATTTTTGCTGCAAGGACGGTGTTGTACATAAGCATTGCTATTGTCATAGGCCCTGCGCCTCCTGGCACAGGTGTTATGTAGCCTGCCCGCTCTTTTGCAGCCTCAAAATCCACATCTCCCACTATCTTGCCTTCCGGCGTTACGTTTATGCCTATGTCTATAACCGCAGCGCCTTCTTTTACCATGTCGCCTGTAATGGTTTTTGCCTTGCCTACAGCAGCGCACAGTATGTCTGCCCTGAGACATTCTTCCTTAAGATTAGGTGTTCTGCTGTGGCAGATAGTGACTGTCGCGTGTTTTCTGAGCAGTAGCAATGCAAGAGGTTTCCCAACGATTACACTTCTGCCTATGATAACCGCATGTTTTCCCTTTGGATCAATGCCGTATGCCTCAAGCATTTTCATTGCGCCGTGAGGAGTGCACGCAACAAATCCGGGTTCATCCAGCACAAGTTTTCCGAGAGCATCAGGCCCGAACCCGTCAACATCCTTTGCAGGAGATATCCTGTTCATTACCTCTTTTTCATCAAGCCCTTTTGGTAGAGGAAGCTGGACAAGTATGCCGTGCACATTGCTGTCGTTGTTTAGGGTATCGATGAGTTTTATGAGTTCTGCCTGTGTAGTTGACTCAGGCAGTTTATGAGCTAAGCTCTTGATGCCGATCTCTTCGCATGCTTTTTCCTTTGACGAAACATATTTTTTTGACGCAGGGTTTTCACCGATAAGGACAACTGCAAGCCCGGGATTAATCCCTTTGGATTTTAGTTCATTGATTTCTTTTTTGAGACCCTCTCTGATGTCTGCCGCCACTTTTTTGCCGTCAATTAGTTGTGCTGCCATTGTGCCTCCTCTTATAAGTGTCTGTGTCAGTGTTCAGTGTCAGTTAGAAGACTGACACTGACACTGTTCACTGTCACTTGTTTAATCCCTCTTTTTTATTAGTTCCAGAAGTTCTTGCCGCGTTGATTCCTTGGTCCTGAATATCCCTCTGACTGCCGACGTTACTGTTCTTGCCCCGGGTTTTTTCAACCCGCGCATGCTCAGGCACAGATGTTCCGCGTCAATAATCACCATTGCGCCTTTGGGTTTCAGCTTTTCCATGAGCAGGTCGGCAAGCTGTGCCGTAAGGCGCTCCTGCACCTGCGGTTTCTTTGCAAGGACTTCAACTGCCCTTGCAAGTTCTCCGATGCCTGCTATTTTGCCGGCGCTCGGTATGTATGCAACATGGGCCTTGCCTATGAATGGCAAGAGATGGTGTTCGCATACAGAATAAAAAGGAATATCCTTTAAAAGCACCATTTCATCGTGGCTTTCCCCTGCAATATGTTTAAGTATTTCCTCTGTAGGAGTCTCAAGCCCTGAGAATATTTCTTCATACATCTTGGCAACGCGCGAGGGGGTGTCTTTGAGCCCTGCCCTTTCAGGGTCCTCACCGATGCCTTCAAGTATGAGCCTTACCCCTTTTTCTATTTTTTTGATGTCCAAACCAGCGCCCTCTTATCTTCCCCCTCTCTACGAGCTATAGGCAAACAATGCAGTCAATGACTCGTCTACGACTCGTAGAGTAGAGCGGGTTTAAAGTTTAACATTTATGAATATTTGGTGTCAAAGACGCAAATAAGGTAAAATACCTCTCGGAGAGTTGAGTCTGCGACAGATGAAAATAAGGATTTATACAATACACAAGGAGATGCTCAAGGAGCTTGTCCTTACATTTCTTTTAAGCCTCATCGCTCTCAATTTTATTCTTATAATGGAAAAGATACTCAGGTTGAGCAGATTGCTTTCTGTTGTCGGAGCATCCCTTTTTGATATGTTAAAAATAATACTCTATCTGCAGCCTCCGATGTTGATTCTTACACTGCCTATGTCCCTTTTAATGGCAACTCTCCTTACTTATGGCAGACTAAATACCGACAATGAGATAGTAATACTCAGGGCCAGCGGGATGACATTTAAGGGGATATCTGCGCCTGTGTTTGCTCTTGGGATAAGTTGTTTTCTCACAGGAATGATTGTAAGTTTTTATCTGGGCCCTGTCAGCATGATAAAACTGAGGGAAACGATTTCAAATGTAATAACGACAAGTGCTCCTGCTGCTATAGAGGAGGGGGTATTTACCACGCTTTTTAAGGGTATCGTGCTTTTTGTGAGGGAAAAACCTGAGGCAGACAGGATGCGTGAGATATTTATATATGATGAGAGGAATAAGAAAGAGCCGAAAGTTGTGACTGCAAAGGAAGGCAGGATTTCCGCTGTGGATGGCGTTGATATCGCATTCTATTTAAAGGACGGGTATATGCAGATTGCAAGAGGGAACAGTTCAACAGAGTTTTTCTTTGCAGGGTATCATCTGTCTTTAAACCTTAACACAGAACAGCCGGCGAAGAAAAACAGCGAGCTTACGCCATTTGAGCTTTTGCGCGAGACGAACAACCTGTCGCAGCAGCAGGCGGTGCCTTTCTTCCTTGAACTGCACAGAAGACTCTCCCTGCCTTCTGTATGTCTGATACTCATGCTGCTGGGCCCCCCGCTGTCTCTGTTTGCAGGAAAATCAGGGAGGCTTGGCGGTCTTACTCTCGGGCTTCTGATAGTTGCTGTTTTTTATGTTTTGCTCATATACGGGGAAAATCTTGCAAGGTCAGGGAAGATGCCTCACTATATCGCAGCATGGAGCCCGACACTTATCCTCGGTCTTTTCTCAATCGGCGTGTTTAAAAGGGAGGATAAAAGGTAGCAATGCTGATAATCCAGAAGCATTATCTCAGGGAGTTTTTTAAGGTTTTAACTTTAATTGCAGCAGGGCTTGCCCTCATATTCAGCCTTCTGGACCTGATTGATAAAATAGACGACTTTCTGCCGTATAAGCCTTCTATAAAAAGCCTTATGCTTTATGTAATTTTCAATTTCCCGCGATATCTTCTCTATCTTTTTCCGATGGCAATTCTTCTTTGCAGTTTGTTTGTTATCAGTCAGGCAAAGAGGAGAGAGGAAATAACAGCAATTAAGGCGGCAGGCGGCCGCCTTAGGACTCTGTTTATGCCTTTTCTGTACGGCGGCATAATCCTAAGTCTCTTCGGTTTTATCCTCGGAGAGGCAGTAGTGCCTGAATTCTCAAAGAGGGCCTTTGAGCTTAAAAGTTCAATCATGAAAAAGGGCAAAAAGTTATCATTCAAAGAAGGCACGGTATGGCTCAGGGCAGCAGACGGTTCTATAGTGAAGATAGGACTGTATTTGCCTGAGGAAAAGGTTTCCAAGAATATCAGCATATTCAAGGTCGGCAGCGGGCGTGTAAGGGAAAGAATAGAGGCTGAGGAAGCGCGATGGATTGATGGCAAAGACTCGGATGGTAAATGGGTATTTGAGAATGTGACTGTATATGACATGGAGCAGAGCTCAATAAAAAATCATAAGTCGCTTGAGTATCCGTTCATCGGTCCTCCTTCTGTGTTTGCCGAAGAGATACGGAAGCCGGAAGATATGGGCATAAAAGAACTCTTCAGGTATACAAAGAGATTAGAGGAGGCAGGATTCAGAAATCTGAAACTTCTGGTTGATTTGAATTCTAAGATATCATATCCTGTTGTTAATTTCTTTATGGTCTTGCTTGGAATTTCCCTGCCGATGAGGGGGAAGGCAGGCGGGGGGCTTGCAACAACTGCGATTGGTATTTTTATAAGCCTTCTTTACTGGGTCAGCCATGCAATGTCCCTTTCAATGGGATATGCAGGGATAGTTCCGCCTATTATCGCGGCGTGGTTTGTCCCTCTGGTATTTGCGGTTATAGCCGTAAAATTCTTCAGAAAGATTCATGAATAAGAAGGGTAGTAACTTAAAAACCGGACATTTCTAAATTGCCTTGACAGATTTAATGCGTCCTCTTGAAAAAAAAAGCCTTTTATGTTAGGCTGATACCTCGTAAAAACACACGCCATCAACTTTCCTCTATGTGGTCCCGTATGGGTATAGGGGGAAAGGCGGAGGGTCTACGACTCGTAGAGAAAAACCAGAGGAGGATAAAAATGGTAGCATCAATGAAAGAACTTCTTGAAGCCGGTGTCCATTTCGGACATCAGGTGAAGCGCTGGAACCCCAAGATGAAAAAATATATCTTCGGGGAGAGGAACGGCATCTACATCATTGACCTTCAGAAAACGATGAGGGGGCTTGAGGATGCGTATAATTTTGTTAAGAAGGTTGCCGCCGGCAACGGAACCGTTCTTTTCATCGGCACAAAGAAACAGGCGCAGGATGCTGTATACGAAGAGGCAAAGAGGGCAGGGGTTTTCTTTGTAAATCAGAGATGGCTCGGCGGTATGCTCACCAATTTTTTAACAATAAAAAAGAGCATAGAAAGACTAAAGCAGATAGAGACCATGAAGGCAGACGGCACGTATGATCTTCTTCCCAAGAAGGAGGTCGCTGAACTTGAAAAAGAGCGGGGCAAACTTGAAAAAAACCTCAGCGGGATTAAAGAAATGGCGAGCATCCCTTCTGCCGTATTTGTTATAGACCCCAAAAAAGAGCGCATTGCCGTAGCAGAAGCGAGAAAGCTTTCCATCCCGGTAGTCGGTGTTGTTGATACAAACTGTGATCCTGATGAGATTGACCATGTTATTCCCGGCAATGACGATGCCATCAGGGCAATAAAACTTCTATCTGCGAAGATGGCAGATGCAGTGCTTGAAGGCAGGGAGACATTGTCAAAGAGCAGGGCTGAAGAAACAGAAAAGGCTGCGGCAGAGGAAAAAGTGCATCAGGAGGAGCAGGCTGAGGCAGCTGAGGCAGAGGTGAAGGAGACAAAATGATGGCGACTATCTCAGCCGACAGGGTAAAAGAACTCAGGGAGAAAACAGGCGCAGGCATGATGGAGTGCAAAAAGGCGCTTACCGAAAGCAATGGTGATTTTGAGAAGGCGATAGATTGTCTCAGACAGAAAGGCCTTGCCACTGCCGCAAAGAAGGCAAGCAGGAGCGCATCAGAAGGGCTTGTTAGTTCATATATACACATGGACAAAATAGGCGTTCTTCTGGAGGTAAACTGTGAGACAGATTTTGTTGCGAAAACAGATGATTTCAAGGGGCTTGTTAAGGATATTGCCCTGCATATCGCTGCTGCAAATCCTTCTTACCTTTCACATGAAGATGTGCCGCAGGATGTAATAGAAAGAGAGAAAGATATATACAGGGCACAGGTGGCAAACAAGCCTCCTCAGGTCGTGGAGAAGATAGTTGAGGGCAAGCTTGATAAGTTTTTCGGGGATATGTGTCTTCTTGAACAGGCCTTTGTAAAAGACCCTGAACAAAAAGTAAAGATAAAAGAACTTGTCACTGGGAAGATAGCAAAACTCGGAGAAAATATTGTGATAAGGCGGTTTGTCAGATTCCAGCTTGGTGAAAAACAATAGACAGAAATGAAGTCTTCGTTGAAGTATAAAAGAATACTCCTGAAGTTAAGCGGTGAAGCCCTTATGGGAACCAAAGGCTTTGGCATAGATTCCGCTACAGTGGATTTTATAGCCAAAGAGATTAAGAAGGTTATGAATATAGGCGCTGAGGTCGCGGTGGTGATAGGCGGCGGCAATATATTCAGGGGCGTGGAAGCAAGCGTGAAAGGCATGGAGCGCGCATCGGCAGATTATATGGGAATGCTCGCAACTGTCATAAACGCCCTTGCTCTTCAGAATGCGCTTGAAAAGAACAATGTCCCTACAAGGGTGCAGTCAGCCATAGACATGAGAGAACTCGCCGAGCCTTACATAAGGCGAAAGGCAATGCGTCATCTTGAAAAGGGCCGCGTTGTAATATTTGCGGCAGGCACCGGCAATCCTTATTTTACGACAGACACCGCTGCTGCTTTAAGGGCCATGGAAATAGGAGCCGAGGTAATAATCAAAGCAACAAAGGTTGACGGGGTATATTCTGCCGACCCCGTAAAAGACCCAAGTGCAAAAAAATACGACACTATAAGTTATATGGATGTTCTCAGAAAAGGGCTCAGCGTTATGGATTCAACTGCTATCTCATTATGTATGGACAACAACCTCCCGATTGTGGTATTTAACCTTAGGGGAAAAGACAATATCAAAAATGTTGCCAGAGGCAAAAAGATAGGCACCATCGTAGGTCTACGACCTGTAAGGAGGACACAATGGAGAAAGAGCTAAAAAGAAAGGCCGTTGAGAAAATGGACCACTCCATAGAAGCGCTCAAGAAAGAGTTTGCTTCTGTGAGAACAGGCAGAGCGTCTCTTGCGCTCCTTGACGGAATAAAAGTTGATTGTTACGGAACGCCGACTCCGCTTCAGCAGGTTGCATCATTAAGTGTGCCCGAAAGCCGCCAGATAGCAATCCAGCCTTGGGACCCCAAGATAATCTCCGATATAGAAAAGGCTATAATGAAATCCGACCTTGGACTGACGCCGACAAACGACGGAAAGGTCATAAGAATCAATATCCCGTCGCTTACGGAAGAGCGCAGGAAACAGCTTGTTAAGGTTATAAGAAAAAATTCCGAAGATGCGAAAGTTGCCGTGAGAAATATAAGAAGAGACGTTAACGACGAAATAAAAAAACTTGAAAAAGAAAAGCGCCTGAGCGAGGACGATACAAAGAAATCACTCGATGAAATTCAAAAATTCACGGATTCTTATGTTAAAAAAATAGATGAGATACTGATGCATAAGGAAAAGGAAATAATGGAGGTGTAAAGTAGAATTCAAAATTCAAAGTTCAAAAAATAAAAATAATGATTTCCATAACTTTGCATTTTGATTTTTGCATTTTGAATTTGTATGAGGAGGGGGAAATGGCAACAAATAGTAATTTCATGGTCAAGGTAACGGATGCGAAATTGCCTGATATTCAGAAGGCTCTCCAACAAGCAGGGGTAAACGTGAGAAGTATTATAGAGGTTTTTAAAGAAGAAGGTAAGGCGGAAACCACAGAGAAACCGGAAGAGGTAAAATAATGGCTACAAAGAAAAATCCAAAAAATAAAGCTAAGAAGGTTAAGAAGGCCAAGAAGCAGCAGAAGAAGATTTTAAAGCCTCAACAGAAAAAAACTGCAAAGAAAAGAGCCTCCCAACCCTCTACTAAAACTAAGAAACCTGTAAAGACAAAGAGGACAAGCGCAGCATCAAAGAAGGCAGAGGTTAAAAGGCAGGTAGAAAAAAAAGAAACGGCATCCGCCTCAGGCGGAGAGAGGGCAGGGGCCTTAAGAAAACTTCTGATTCAAAAAAGAGAACAGATTGTTAAAGAGGCAAAGATTGAGATATCCAAATACATAAAAGGCGAGACAAGGCAGCTTGTTGACACTGCCCTTGATGACGGCGACTGGTCAGTTGTTGACCTTTCAGAGGATATAAGCCTGAGGCAGCTTGGCGCTCACAGAGAGAGGCTGGTAAAGATAGATGCAGCGATTAGAAAACTTGATGAGGGAACTTATGGAATCTGCGAGGACTGCGGCGGCAAGATAAGCGAAGAGAGGCTGAAGGTTCTTCCATTCGCAATTTATTGCAGGGACTGTCAGGAGAAGATAGAGCAGTTAGAGGCGATAGAGAAAGAACGGCCGATATAGCATGATGCAAGATACCTGATACAGGATACAAGAAAAGTCTCTAATCCTGCATCGTGAATCATGAATCATGATATTTTACCTTTTCAAGGAAAAGCCCGTTTGCAGGCGCTGTTGGACCTGTCTTTGTCCTGTCTTTCTGTGCTATAGCAGTTTTCATGTCATCTATGCTCATTTCCCCCCTGCCGATTTCAACAAGCGTTCCAACGATATTTCTGACCATATGCCTTAGAAATGCAGTTGCTTGCACCTTTATTTTTATAAAATTTCCGTTAATTCTCGCGGTCATAAAATCAATACTGCTGATTTTTTCAATATTCAGCGAGGTTATATCCCTTGCTGTGCTCTTTGCGCCGCACCCTGCTCCCCTGAATGCCGAAAAATCATGCCTGCCAAGAAGTGAATCGCCGGCTTTGTTCATCTCATCAAGGTCAAGACTATACGGAACTCTCCATGCATACCTGTAGAGGAATGCAGATGAAAAATTTGTATTAGATATAATGTAAAAGTAGCTTTTGCTGAGAGCGTCATATCGCGGATGAAATGCATCTTCTGCTTCCTCGGCATTGAGAATTCTTATGTCTTCAGGGAGAGTTGCATTGAGAGCCCTCTGCAGAGTCATCGGTTCAAGATTTGAGTTTGTTTTAAACGAGGCGACTTGTCCGATGGCGTGAACGCCTGCATCAGTTCTTGAAGCGCTGATGAGGCTGATATCTTCGCCTGTGATTTTTTTTATGGCTTCCTGAAGTATCTGCTGAATTGTAATAATATTTGGGCTTATAGCTGACGGCTGACGGCTGATGGCTGACTTCTGTATCTGCCAGCCGTGATAATTTGCGCCGTCATATTCTATGAGCAGTTTTATATTCTTCATGCCGAAATTTTTTGAATCAGGTATTTGGAAAAATCATTTGACAGACAATTAACCCCCAAATGCATTATTCGGGTTAAATGCGGTTGGTTATCTCAAGCCTCTTCTCTACGAGCCATCGGCAAGAAGTGACTCGTCGATGTTATTTGCAAAAATATTTACGAGGTTGGGATCAAACTGTGTGCCGGCATTCTTTTTGAGTTCTCCGATTGCATGATGAAAGCCGGCAGTGTGTGAATGCTCCGCCTCATCAAGCATCTTCCCGACATATTTATATGAATCCCTGCTGGTCATTGCGTCAAAAGCCTCGGCAATGGCAATTATCCTTGATTCAACGGGTATTGCATTGCCTATCAGTTCGTTTGGGTATCCATTGCCTTCATACCGCTCATGGTGGTGTAGAACAATAGGGGCAATATCAGCATAAAAGTTTATCAGTTTCAGCATATTATAACCGAGCTGTGAGTGGGCTTTGTACTGCTCTTTGGAAGTTACGTCTTTCAATTTTATTTTTAAGAACCCGATGTCATGGAGCAGACACGCCCGGTACAGTGTTCGCTTTTTATCCTCTGGCATATTTAACTCGTCTGCCATCATGAGGCTGTATTTCGCAACTCTTTTTGAATGCCCGACTTTTTCATTGATGTGAGTGTCCATTGTATCAACGAGGATGTCTGTGAGATGGATTTCATAATTCCTCTGGTCTTCCATGAATTGTGTTCTGGCAATAGATATGGCAGCCTGGTCGGCAAAATATGACAGCAGCTCTTCATCTTCCTGAGTGAAGACCCCGTTCTGTTTATTGATGAGTTCCAGTATGCCGATGGTCCCTGCCTTTACTTTCAGAGGCACACAGAGTAGAGATTTCGTCTCATAGCCTGTCATTGCATCAACCTCGGGGTCAAATCTGCTGTCATTCTTTGCGTCCTCAATCCTGACATTGCTGCCATTTTCAGCAGCCCATCCTGCAATACCGGTAGACCTTGGAATTGAAATCCCCGTAAGATTAGCGTTTCCGCTGCCTTTTGCAACCTTAAATACAAGCCTGTCTTTTTCGACAAGCATAATTGAACCTGCCTCTGCATTTGTGATTTTCAATGCACTTTGCATAATATTCTCAAGCAGTATATCCCCGTACACTATTCCCCGTATATCCTTTGTGGTGGTCAGAAGCGTATTTAATTTGTCAGTATACTCACCTATTGTTCTAATAGCTTTTTTTGCAGCGCTGTTAGCAACGTACATGCCCATGACCACGAGTCCTGCAACGATTATCAGGATAGTCACCAGAGACGGCGTGGATATGTAATCAAGAAACATATACAGAAATCTTACAATAAGGAACAAAAGGGCATAGACAACGAGCAGGACTATCCCATTCAGAATCTTTATCTGATGCCTTACGGCTTCTACAACGGATTTTTTGTCTTCAGTGATGCCTGTCATTATTAGTTCTCATATTATACTTATTGAGAATGGATGTCAATATTTTTTATGTGGATGTCAAGCCAAAATAGAAATGTCCTGTTTCTACCAAAATAGAAATGTCCTGTTTTGTGAATTGTCCTCAATGCAGTTGTCATTCCGACTTGTTCGGAATCTCTCTGAAGAAGGATGCTGGACAAGCCAGCATGACAGACAAGAATAGTCTAAAGAATGGCTATATCGCATGAATATTTTAGGACATTATCATTTTGGTGTTACATCAGGATATATTCCGATGGTAAAAATAATGCGGGAGCAGGAAGAATAAAAAGGCAGGCAAACATTTCCCCTTCCCTGAGACGGGAGGTGATTTGTTTGCCTGCCTCTCTACGAGCCGTAGGCTAACTTAAACTAACAAAAATCGCTAATTTGATTCTTAGCTCATGTGTTTGCTGACCAGCTTGGTCATCTCAAACATTGAAACTTTGCCCTTGCCTCCGAATACTGCTTTCAGATTTGCATCGGCATTTATCATCCTTCTGTTGACTTTGTCCTGGAGCCCGTTCTTCTTGATGTACTGCCAGAGTTTTTTGGTAACCTCTGTTCTTGGAATGGGTTTGTCTCCTACAACTAATGCAAGGGCGCTGCTGATCTTCATGGGCTTCATGAACTGAGGATTAGGTTTCCTCTTTGTCTTAGCCTTCTTTACAACCTTTTTCTTTGCGACCTTCTTTACAGCTTTCTTTGCTACTGTCTTCTTTGCTGCCTTTTTCTTAGCCATACGTTACCTCCTTCTATAATTCTTAGCATCTTACTGATGCTATTAATACACCAATTCTTAGCTATCAAAATCCTACCAGACATAATACATATTGTCAACAAGTTTTTCTCAATAAAATTTACCCCGTTAGAAGGGCAAGGTCTTCTAACGGGGGTTACCTGAATTTTCCGTCAGCCATCTCAAGAACCCTGTGGCACTGTCTTGACAGAGATTCGTTATGTGTGACTATCACAAAAGTGATTCTTTTCTTTTCATTGAGATGCAGTAGGAGCTTGAAAAGCTCTTCGCCTGTATGGGTGTCAAGATTCCCTGTAGGTTCGTCTGCGAATACGACCTTCGGCTCATTTATCAAGGCCCGTGCAACGGCAACGCGCTGCTGTTCTCCGCCGGAGAGTTCTCCCGGATGATGGTTCTTCCGTTCAGATAACCCCAGTTCTCCTAAAAGCATTTCCGCTCTCTCTTTAATTTCTTTGTAACCAGACATGTTTATCAGTCCCGGCATTAATACATTCTCAATTGCTGTAAATTCAGGCAGAAGATGATGAAACTGGAAAACGAAGCCTATTGATTTATTCCTGAAACCGGCAAGTGAATAATCATCCAGAGAAAATACGTCCCTGCTTTCATATAAGACGTTGCCTGATGTTGGTTCATCCAGCGTGCCCATGATGTGCAGGAGGGTGCTTTTCCCCGCGCCTGATACGCCGACTATTGCGAGCATCTCTCCCCGACTTATAGAAAGGTCTATGCCGTTCAGAACCTTTACTTCTCCTGCAGGCAGGAAAAAAGACTTTTTTAATCCCTTTACTTCAATCATTTCTTGGTTTTATTTTCATTCATACCGCAGCGGTTCTACAGGGTTCAGTTTTGCCGCCTGCCATGCAGGATAGATTGTTGCAAGAAAACTTATTGTCAATGCAGATAGAGATACGGCTATGAAATCAATGAGCTTCATTTTTATAGGCAGATGGCTGAGATAATATACATCTGCAGGCAATCTGATGACATTGTTAAACCTGTAGACGAGTATGTATCCGCCGGCAATCCCGATCAATGTGCCTGCAAGCCCTATAAAAAATCCCTGGAGCATGAATATGGCCATAATGCCTTTTTTTGTGGCTCCCATTGCCTTGAGGATTGCTATCTCCCTGCTTTTTTCTATCACGTTCATTATAAGCGTGCCGACTATATTGAATGAGGCGACAAGAATTATTAGAACAAGTATGACAAACATCGCAAGTTTTTCAAGTTTCAGCGCTGAAAAAAGGTTCTTGTGCATCTGCATCCAGTCCCTTCCGTAATACGGGAATGTAAGTGTTTTCTGAACCCGTTCCCTTACCTCCTTTGCCATATACACATCCTTAATCTTGAGTTCTATGCCTGTTACGCTATTACCCATCCCGAAAAAATCCTGCGTTTGAGAAAGCTCTGTGAGGACAAGGTTGGAATCATATTCAAACATCCCCACTTCAAATATCGCAGCCACTCTGAATTGCTTGACTTTCGGCAGCATTCCCATAGGCCCGATTTCTCCGACAGGAGAAATGATGTTTATTATGTCATTCCTGAGAACGCCGAGACTGCTTGAAAGCTCTTTCCCAATTACAATGCCCGGAATACCGTCTTTGGATTTCAGGTCGTCAAGTTTTCCGTCTTTTATGTATTTAGCTATCTCTGTTGTATTTGCCTCAAGAGAAGGGTCTATCCCTCTCATAAATACGCCATGCGCCCTTTTGCCTGATGAGGACATGACCTGTCCGAGAACAAAGGGTGATGCGGATACAACATCTTTTTCTCCGCTGACCTTCTCTAATACTTCTTTGTAGTCAGTCATGGCCCCTCTGTAGCTGAGTACTATAATATGCGCATTTACACCAAGTATTTTTCTCTGCAGGTCCTCATGAAAGCCGCTCATTACCGAAAGCACGAGAAGAAGCGCCATGACGCCGACTGCTACGCCGCCGACAGAAATTACCGTATTAAGAGAAATCCCCTTATGTCTTTTTTTTGATTTAAGATAACGGAACGCTATAAAAAAGTGATATGGCATATTTCTTCGCATGCCAATGAATATATCATGAATCAGCAGGTTTCAACAAGAATCAAATTTGAGACTGCTGAAAAACCACACATTTTAATGTCATTGCGAGGAGCGGTAGCGACGTGGCAATCTCTAACATATTGATTTATATAAAAGCGAGATTGCTTCGCTTCGCTCGCAATGACACTTTTTCAGGGGTCTCAATTTAATTGCAGAACGTTGACCCCCTATACCTTATGTGTCATAATATCATCATGTGTAGAAAAATCCTGTTAATACTGCTGGTGCTCTTTGTCTTTTCATGTGCCCAGATATTTCGTACAGAGCCTGCAGAATCTCCTGATATTCCAAAAGAGGCTTATTATCATTATATTCTCGGCTATGAGGCAGAACTTTCAGGCAAATGGGAAACTGCGCTGAATAACTATTCAGAGGTGCTTAAGATAGACCCTTCATCGCCTTACATCAGAACCCAGATAAGTTATGTGTTTCTGAGAACAGGCAAGATTCCTGATGCTATCGCAATGACAGAAGAGACTGTAAAGGCGAATCCTGATTATGTGCCTGCGCTCATGCTGCTCGGCGAACTTTATAACAGCCAGAAAAATACAGACAAGGCAATAAAAATTTTCGAGAGGGCGCTCGAACTTGATAACACACAGGCAGAGGCATACCTTTTTCTTGGGGTTTTGTATGCTGCGGAAAAGCGGTATTCCGATGCAAAGGAAATCCTTGAGTCTTTTCTCAAAACAGACCCCGGCAATGCTATGGGCCTGTATTACCTCGGCCTTATAAATATGGATTTGGAGGATTATGATAAAGCGGCAGAGTATTTCGGCAAGGTCACCGAGATACGGCCGAATTTTGACGCCGCATACCTTAACCTCGGGGTGATAAGCGAACTAAAGGGAGATTTGAAACAGGCGGAGAAGCATTATAAAAAAAGCGTGGAGCTTAATCCGCATAACACGATTGCACAGGAACGGCTTACGCAGATTTATCTTAAGGATAAAACAGTTGACAAGGCCATAGAGCAGCTCAGGAATATGAGCATTCAGGAGCCGGCAAATCTTGATATACACAGAAGGCTCGGATTTCTCTATATAGAAAACAAACAGTATGACAGGGCCATAGAAGAATTCAGGATTGTCCTTGCAGCCAAACCAACGGACGTGCAGGTTAGATACTACTTAGCTGTTACCCTTGAAGAAGTAGACAGGTATAAGGAGGCGGCAGAAGAACTGAGAAAGATTATTGCCGTGGACCCCAAAAACATAGGGGCATTCCTGCATCTCGGCTTTATCTATTCAAAAGGAGGGCAGCATGCCGATGCGGTAAAGATGTATGAAGAGATCTTGAGCTTTGAGAAAGGCAAGCCTGAAGTGTACGTATATCTCGGTGTCAGTTATATACAGTTAAAGGACTACAAAAAAGCTGAGGGGATATTCTCGGAGGGGCTGGGGCTTTTCCCGAACGATACTGAACTCAATTTCAATATGGCAGTGGCGCATGAAAAAACAGGCAGATTTGAAGATATGGTGAAATATCTCAGGCGCACTATTGAGATAAATCCCGAACATGCCGATGCCCTGAACTATCTTGGATACAGTTACGCTGATAAAGGCATAAACCTTGAAGAGGCGCTTTCTCTTATACAGAAAGCGCTTAAATTAAAACCTGACAACGGCTATATGATTGACAGCCTTGGCTGGGTGTATTTCAAGATGGGCAGGCATGAGGAGGCTGTAAAGGCATTGCAGAAAGCCCAGAGCATAGTAAGCAACGACCCTGTAATCCATGAACACCTTGGAGACGTCTACATCTCTCAGGGGCTGAATAAAGATGCGCTGGATGCGTGGGAGAACGCGCTTAAATTCCACGAAAAAGAAGAAGGGCTTAAGGGAAGAGTAGAAAAGAAAATTCAAGATTTAAAATTAAAAATTCAAAATAAATAGCAGCAATCAGCCATCAGCAATCAGCCATCAGCAAAACAAAAGAAGTGGCTGGAAGCTGACAGCTAATTGCTGAACGCTTAGTTCTATGTTCACGCTTAAAACACCCGCAAAGATAAACTGGTTTCTGTCGGTTCTGGGAAAAAGAGAAGACGGCTATCATGAGATATTAAGTCTCATGCAGAGCATCTCCCTCTATGACTATCTCACTTTTGAACATTCTGACAGGATTGGGGTAAAGACAGACGCCGACATACCTCTTGATGAAAATCTCGTTTATAAGGCGGCAGTTCTTCTTAAAGAAAAGTTATCGGTCAATAAAGAGGCAGTCATAACATTGAGGAAAGAGATTCCTGTATCCGCCGGTCTGGGCGGAGGAAGCAGCGATGCGGCATGCGCCCTTTCAGGGCTGAACAGGCTGTGGGAGCTCGGATTGAAAGATGAAGAACTGATAAAATTCGGAGGAATGCTGGGCTCTGACATCCCCTTCTTTTTTAAAGCTCCCATCGCTGCGGTTAGAGGCAGAGGCGAGATAGTCGAGGGACTTGAAGCCATAAGCAGACATATTATTGTTATTGTGAAACCTGCTCTTGGCATATCAACAAAATGGGCGTATTCAGAAATTAGCGCGTTGCTGCCAGAGTTGACAAAGAGAGATAATAATATTAAACTTTTCTGTCATGCCCTTGAGAGGCAGGATTTTAAATCAATAGCCTTAATGATGAAAAATGACCTTGAGCTTCCTGTGCTAAGGGAGTTTCAGGTTGTAGGGGAAATTAAGAACAAGCTGCTTGCCTTGGGCGCAGAGGCTTCACTTATGAGCGGAAGCGGGCCGACTGTTTTCGGCGTATTTAACAGCAAGGGAAAAGCTGAGGATGCCGCAGAGGCGATGAGGCCTTCCACCTTGGGCGGATGGAGCAGGGTTGT
>CAZHHV010000014.1:13353-24257 GCA_964532335.1 uncultured Nitrospiraceae bacterium | reverse complement strand
ATGGCATCCGATTAAATCATGTTGAAATCAAAAGACTTTGAAGGCATTCATGTCCGTGCATGTAAAAATCAAATGCATTTTTTGGATAAATCTGGAACAGACAATTATACAGGCGGCCTTAATGGAATTCATTTAAATACCTCATCATAAAACTCACCCCTAATTGCAACCCTGATTGAAAGAGCAACAAGATTTTCCGGCAAACGCATGCCTCTGAGCCTGACCATGTCTTTTTCTGTTGTAACAATCCAGTCTGCATTGCCTGCTCTTGCTTCTTTAATGATATCTTCAATGTCCTCTTCTTTATAGGAATAATGGTCGCTGTATTTTTTAATGCCCTTGAGGCTGCATCCTGCTGACAAGACAGTCTTTCTGAACGACTCGGGGCTGCCTATGCCGCAAAATGCAAAAAAGTTTTTATCCTTGGCCCACTCAATCGGCATTGTTTCCCCTGACAATTTCACAAACCCTGACGGTTTATGTATAGAAAGGAATACCGGCGCCTTTGAGTTATAGCTCTTTATTTCTCCAACGATATCTTCAACCATTGCCTGACGAATATCGCCTGTTTTTGTCAGGACTATAATATCAGCCCTTTCTATTTCCTTAAGAGGCTCTCTGAGCAATCCGACAGGCAGAAGCCGTCTGTTGTCAAAAGGATTCTCAGCGTCTATTAACAGAATGTTCTTATCCCTGAAAAGCTGCCAGTGCTGGAAGCCGTCATCAAGAATAAAAAGCGTTTTAGCTGATAGCTGATAGCTGATAGCTGATAGCTGATAGCTGATAGCTGACAGCTTTTTTATTGCAAACATTCCTCCTTCGTATCTGTCGGCACATTTCACAACAGGGACATCCTTTAATATTTCCGACATCAAGACAGGCTCATCTCCATAAAGCAGTGACGAGTGACGAGTGACGAGTGACGAGTCATTAACCCCCCCCTGCCCCCCTTTAGAAAAGGGGGGTGAGGGGGGATTTGACTGCTGACTGCTGACTGCTGACTGCTGCACAAAACACGGCCCCTTCGCTTTTCCTTTATATCCCCGTGTCAGTATCACCGGATAGAAGCCTCTTCTCTTCGCCTCTTCTGCAATTGCAATTACAGCAGGCGTCTTCCCTGTGCCTCCGGCAGTAATATTGCCGATGCTGATGACCTTATGCGGAAGACGTTTTTGACGCTTGTAGGCACATCTCTTTTTTATTGTATAGCCTATGTAATAAAGAAATTCAGGAAGCGTCATAGTCCCCGTGCCATATCGCAATCGGTAACGGCTCTGATAGCCTCTATCTGGTGTTCCTGGTTGCTATCAAAGTGGAGCATCATTCCTCTTCCGACTTCCCAATCAATCCCTTTGCATCTTTTTCTTCTCTACGAGCCATGGGCCAGTTCCAGCTTAGGAGCAGCGCTTTTTACACGCTTTTCGCCCTGTTTGATATGTTCAGCAGGGGGAAGCTGTTCAGGCAGTGTGCCGCCAATACGTTTAATGGCATCTCTAACTTCTTTACCGACACTTTCGTGTGTCCTGATTGCTGCTTGCTGATCTTTTACCTTATCTTTTGCTAATTTGTCCCGCGTCTGCGTCATACGAAACTGGTTTGCCGCTAACTTTGTAGTATCCATGCGGTCCATGAGATTTTCTTTTCCAGGTATTCTTTTCTGTTTCTTTATTGCATCCCTGCCCAGTCCTCCATACATGCCTTTATATCCGGCATCATGGAAAACCCCGAACATTCTGTCATGCACTCCTGCATCACGCGCCGCACCTGATAATGCCTTAAATTCTTCGGCTGTCTGCTTGCGGAGTTCCAAACGCTCTACATCAGCAGCAATTGCAGTGGAGATTTCCTGCCTGCGGGCTTGAACAGCAAAATATTTTTGAGCATTCGCGATTTCGGGCTTGCGTGGATCTCCGTTTTGAGCAATCAAATAACAGGCGAATCGAGACAGATTATAGTCAAGTACCTCCCTGCTCCCACCTTTGCCGATATCGATCATTTTGCCGACGCCGGCAAAATGATACAAAGCTTCATTTCCTGATTGTTTACAAGAAGTTATCGCCCTTTTAACAGCGTCTTCAAAGCGCCGCCATTGCGTATATCCTAAGAGAGGCTGAATTTCCCGCGCGCTCCAATATTCTGCTCCATATTCATTTACTTTCTTCAGGTCTTCAAAGGACTTGCTTCCCATTGGCACTAAATTTTTATCTGACATCTCCCCTCCTGAAGTAAGGCGTCAATAATATTATAAGTTCACGGCTCATATCGTCTTAAAATCTATCGCTTTTTACTGGACAGTATAAGCAAAATCCTACCATAATTCTTTGTTTTTAGAACATAGGTCATAGATACCTTTCAATTTCCTTCATTGCCCTTTCAACGGCTCCTGCCTTTTCATCGTATATCTTCCTTGCCCTTTCGCCAAAGGCTTTTCTTTTTTCAGGTGACTTGAGGAGGTCCTTCAGCTTGTCAAAAAGATTCAACTCATCAGTTTCAATTGCAGCCCGTTTCTCATAGAACTCTTTCGCAAAAGGGAAATTCTCCATGTGCGGCCCGCATATTATAGGTTTTGCCCAGAAGGCAGGCTCAAGAAGGTTCTGCCCACCGTGAGCTATAAAGCTTCCGCCTATCACAGCAACATCTGAAGCACTGTAAACAGATGCGAGCTCTCCTACTGCGTCAAGAATTACAATACTGGGGAATGGTGAATGGGTGAATGGGTGAATGGGTGAATCGCTGGATAATTGCGACCTTTTTACATATGAGAGACCCTTAGCCTTGACCAATCCCTCAACTTCTCCAAACCTTTCCGGATGACGCGGCGCAATAATCAGGGTTAAGCCAGGAAAATCTTTTTTCAACTCAATATAGGAAGAGGCAATCAAATCTTCTTCGCCTCTATGCGTGCTGCCAGCAATGATAACAGGATGAGTAAGCAGTTCAGTCCACTCCGGAACATTCAAGGGGGGCGCTGTGTCAAATTTAAAACTGCCAATGACCCGTATCTTCTCTTCCTGAGCGCCAAGTTCTTTAATCCTTTCTGCATATACAGCATCCTGCATGCAGAAGAGATCAACACAATCAATAATGCTTTGCATGAAAAATTTTATCTTCTTATATCCCTTAAATGAATCATCCGATATCCTTCCGTTCATTACAACTGCAGGGATTTTGCGCTTCTTTAACGTCATCAGCAGGTTTGGCCAGAGTTCTGTTTCGATTGTGATGAAAAGATTGGGTTGCATATTTTTCAAAGTCCTTTCAAGTATAAAGCTGAGGTCAAAGGGAAGATATATCACCTTTGTCCCTTCAGAAGTTTTTTCCATTGCTACTTTCTGTCCAGTATCAGTGATTGTTGAGAGAACTAAACTGACTGAAGGGTATCTGACTTTAACTTTTTCCAATAAATGGAGTGACGCTATGACCTCGCCCACAGAGACTGCGTGAATCCATATAATCCCCCCTATCCCCCCTTTGCTAAAGGGGGGATAGGGGGATTTTGAAATTCCAAGGTGAGAGTTGAAAGATCCGAATTTCTCTTTAAGCCATCTTTGCCTGAGGTTTTTTGTCCTTTTCCTGTACTCAAAAGGCAGCAGGAATATTAAGACAATAAAATACAGAAAACTATAAATCAGTCTTAGAATCATCTCTACGAGCCGTCGGCAAACTGAAGGTCATAGAGTTTTTTATAAAGACCGTTTGCAGTTAAAAGTTCATCGTGCGTCCCTGATTCAACAATCCGTCCCTTGTCAAACACTATTATCCTGTCTGCGCTTCTAACAGTAGACAGCCTGTGCGCAATAACAAATGTGGTTCTGCCTTCCATTAGTGTTTCAAGCGCTTTCTGAACCATCATCTCTGATGCGGTATCAAGAGACGAGGTAGCTTCATCAAGAACGAGTATCGGAGGATTTTTAAGTATCGCCCTTGCTATTGAGAGCCTCTGTTTCTGCCCTCCTGAGAGCCTTATCCCCCTTTCTCCTATGACTGTGGTATAGCCCTGATGCAGTTCAAGTATAAAATCATGCGCAAACGCCGCCTTTGCCGCATCAACTATCTCCTGTTCCGTCGCCCCTTTTCTGCCATATGCTATATTTGCGCGGACTGTATCATTAAAAAGTATTATATCCTGACTGACAATACCGATCAACTGCCTTAACGACCGCAGCGTTACATCAGAAATGTTTATTCCATCTATGCTGATAGAGCCATTTGCCGGGTTATAAAATCTTGACAGAAGGTCAGCAAATGTTGTCTTGCCTGCCCCGCTTCTGCCGACCAGAGCTATAATCTCTCCTTTTTCCACTTTGAGATTTATGTTCTCGAGCGCGTCATCTTTGGTGTTCTCATACCGGAATGATACATTGCTGAAGACTATTTCCTTGCTTATTCCTTTAAGTTCCTTTTCCCCCTCCTTCTCTCTCGATTCCTCAAAAACCCTGTCAATCCTTTCAAGGGGCGCCTTTACCTGCTGCAAAGAGTTATGCACTCCGACAAGCCTTCTTGCAGGCGTGTATATCATAAATATCGCGGTCAGGAACGAGAAGAAGGCCCCGGGAGTTATAGTTTTATCTACAACGAGCCTTCCGCCGTACCATATCACAAATGCGATTCCGAGTCCGGCAACTATATCCATCATGAGAGATGTCGCCTCAATTATCCTTGTAGACCTCATGAGCTCCCTGTAATAATCATGATTGTTCCTTTTGAAGCGTGATATCTCTTCCTCTTCCCTGTTGAATGCCTTTATTATCTTAATCCCTGAAAAACTCTCTGACAGTATCTCTGTTATTCTCGATATCTTTTCCTGAACCCTCATGCTAACTTTTTTAAGTCTCTTGCCAAGCCTTGAGACGCCATAGAGCGCCAATGGCAGAATAATGACTGCTATCAGTGTCAGGTCCCACCGCATATACATGGCAACGCTGATAAGCACAATAATCGTGCAGGTCTCAACAAACAGGTCTTTAATTGTGTAAGCAAGCAGTCCCTGAATTGAGCCTGCATCATTTATTATCCTTGATATCATCGCTCCGGTAGAGTCCTTGCCGAAGAAACTCATCGGAAGGGATGTAGTATGCCGGTAGAGGTTGTCTCTTATGTCTCTAACAATCTTTGAGCCAGCAGACCGCATGAGGTAAGACTGGAAGAAAGAAAAGATTCCTCTCATTGAATACGCAGCGAGCACTCCCAGAGCAATGAATGGAAGGTATTCTGCTTTCTTCTCTACGAATACATTGTCAACAGCAGGTTTTGCAAGCCAGGCAAGAAATCCATTCATCCCGGAGACTACAAGACTGCCCATGCCTGCAACCGCTATTCTCCCCCAGTACGGCCTTGCGAGGTTTAAAATTTTCTTAATGTCTTTCATACCGTCATCTCGCATGCCATTTCCGCAACTCTCTTGGAAGGCCTTCTGCCCTTAAACATTTCTTTCGCTGTCCGGAACCGGGTTATCATCTGTTCTCTGTAATCTTTATTCAGCATAATCTCTTTCAGCTCTCTCATAATATTTTTTGCATCCGCCTGAGACTGAAGAAGTTCCTTTACCACTTCTCTGCCTGAAATCAAGTTTATAAGCGAGACATATTTTACATCAACTATAAGCCTGCCGATAAAATACGAAAAAGGAGAGAGTTTATAAATCACAACCATCGGCGTTTCAAGGAATGCAGCCTGTAATGTGGCTGTGCCTGATGCGATCACAGCCATATCAGCAATTGAAAGCGCCTTCACCGCATTCTCTTTTTCAACTGCCACCCCCTCATCTCTGAGCCTGCCGATATAGGTTTGGTATTTTTCAATATCAACATTAGGCGCAACCGGCATTATGAACCGGCACTTGTAATCAGGAAACTCTGATTTAAAGTTTCTCACTACATCTATCATAACAGGCAAAAGGCTCTTTAGCTCATGCGGCCTGCTGCCGGGAAGCAGAGCAATAACAGGAGAGTCTGTATTTATCCCTGAATTTTTCCGCAGGCCGGCCCTGTCTTCTGTCATGGACTCTATCTCTTCAAGCACAGGATGCCCCACAAACTCGCATTGAACGCCTGTGCCCCTGTAAATCTTTTCTTCAAACGGCAGTATCACTGCAATCCTGTCTGATACCTCTGCAATTGTCTTTACTCTGCCCTTACGCCAGGCCCACACCTGAGGGCTTACATAATACAGAACCTTTATGCCTTTCTTTTTTGCGATCTTTGCCAGTCTGATATTAAAGTCAGGATAATCTATCAGAATCAGGATAGCCGGAGAGAATTTCTCCATGGCGTCTATGGCTTTTTTGAATGTGGCTCTTACAGCCTTGTAAGCGGCAATCGCCTCCGAAATGCCGAATGAACTTGCTATGCCTGCCACCATTTCCACACCGGCCGCTTTCATCCTCTCTCCGCCAATACCTATTATGCGCATATCAGGGCTTTTTGTTTTTAATGCCTTTGCAAGAAGCGAACCGTATAACTCACCTGAGCTTTCACCGCTGACTATCATGACAGTATTCATAGCAGAAAGGAATTGCTCCGATGCACGCCGAGACGTATTGAGTCTGTCATTCCGACTTGTTCGGAATCTTTCTTCCGGTTCCTGACAAGCAGGAAGGATGCTATACAAGCCAGCATGACAGAAAGAGGGGAAGGATTCCCGACAAGCGGGAATGACAAAGAGCAACGACTAATATAAATTTTTCGTAAAGGGCAGAGGCGCATCTTAGAGGACTCCCTTTATTATCTCCGCAATTCTCTTTATCGTCTCTTCCTCAAGCCCGGGATACATAGGCAGGGAAAGGACTTCTCTGGTTGCCTTTTCAGCAACAGGGAAATCGCCTTCTTTATAACCAAGAAATCCAAGAGCCTCCTGCAGGTGAAGCGGAATCGGATAATAAATAACCGATGCGACGCCAGATGCCTTTAACTTTTCCTGAATAACATCCCTCATTGAACTCATGATAGTATACTGGTGATATACATGATAGAAGCCGTCTTTTTCCACCGGGCATTTTACAGCGCCGGACAGAAGTTTCGTATAAAGCGCAGCCTTCTGCCTTCTTTTTTTGTTGTATTCATCAATCCGTTTAAATTTCACGAGTACTATCCCTGCCTGTATTTCATCCAGCCTGCTGTTGAATCCGATTGTCTCATGTTTGTATGCTCCTTTAGAGCCGTGATTCCTGAGTTTCCTGATATTGTCGGCAACAGCAAGGTCGTTAAGCGTTATTATGCCTCCGTCACCGTAAGCTCCGAGATTTTTGCTCGGGTAAAAACTGAAACAGCCCGCGTCCCCGAAACTTCCGGCTTTCTTATCCCTGATAGCACTGCCGAAGGCCTGTGCGCAGTCCTCAATTATTTTAAGGTTATGCTTCTTTGCTATTTTCTGAATCGCATCCATATCAGCGGGATGCCCGAATATATGCACCGGGATAATAGCCTTTGTCCTTGAAGTAATCTTTTTTTCTATCAGGCTCACATCTATATTCAATGTCTCGGGCTCTATATCAACGAATACGGGAATCGCTCCTGTGTAGAGGATGGCCTCGGCAGTGGCAAAAAAAGTGAACGGCGTTGTGATAACCTCGTCCCCTTCTCCTATGCCGAGAGCGTCAAGGCTCAGGTGAAGCGCATCCGTGCCTGAAGCAACGCCAATCGCAGAAGAGACATTATGGTAATCCGCAATCTTCTTTTCAAGTTCAGCAACCTTAGGGCCGAGAATGTATTGGGAACTCTCCAGCACCTGCGTGAGCATGTCAAGGACCTCTCCCTTAATCTCTGCAAATTCCTTTTTCAGGTCTATCATTGGAACCATTCTGATTTCCCCAAATCCTTTCTTATCTTCTCTGTTATGTCAAGCGCTACCTTCAGCGCATTCCTGCCCTCTATGCCTGAGACCATTGGTTTTCTCCTCTCTTTCACGCACCCGATAAAATCAATGAGTTCTTCTTTCAACGGCTCTTTTTTCTCAGGCCGTATTATATCAGAAGATAGACTGTCTCCTTTTTTAGAGTAAACCCTCACCTCATGATTCTGATAATCAATATGAATGAATGAGTCTTCCTGAAAAATCTTGAGCCTCCTCTGTTTTTCAGGCGACAGGCGGCTTGCCGTTGCAATGGCTGCGCACCCATTCTCGAATTCAAGCCAGACTTTTGCTACGTCTATCTTGTCCGTCAGCACACTTGCGCCCCGCGCCCGTATCTCCCTCACAGGAGAAGCCGCAAAGCCGAGCATAATATCTATATCATGTATCATGAGGTCAAGCGTTATATCTATATCAGTGCTTCTGCCTGTAAAAGGCGACACCCTCTCGGACTCAAGGAACCGAGGGTTTTTTATCAGTCCTGATACGGCAATCACAGCAGGGTTATATCTCTCAACATGCCCGACCTGAAGTATGCAATTCTTTTTCCCTGCTTCATTTATAAGCTCGTCTGCTTCAGCCACGCTCACGGTTATCGGCTTTTCTATCAGGAGGTCTTTCCCTGCCTTTATGCAGTCCATTGCTATTTTGTGATGTGAGATTGTGGGAGTGACAATGCTCACAGCATCAAGCTCATTAATAATATCTTTGTAGTCAGAATATGCTTTGCAGTTATATTTAGCTGCAAGGCTTCTTGCCTTTTCTTCATCAATATCAATAAGAGCTATCAGTTCTGCGCCTTCTATCTCTGAATATATCCTTGCATGGTGCTGTCCCAGATAGCCTGTCCCTATTACACCTACCCTAACTGACACAAAATCTCCTTTAATCCTTTTTAACTCCCTCTTTCCCCCTTAAATTAAGGGGATGAAAGGGGGTTACCGGTTATTTTGCACTAAACAGAGATTTTTGGGCAAGGGCAGAGAGGGCTTGACGGCTCCAGAGAAGGTGAATTTTACCTTGATTTTTATTCTGGAGGGGATTATATTTCATGAAAGAATAGATTGGTATTTGAGGGATGAGATGCGATATTTAATGCAAATTTTTCTCGCAGTTGTTTTCAGTATATTCCTGTTTGCCGGATTATCCTTCGCCGAAAAAGTCACCTTTGTAAAAGAATACACCTATCAGGCAAGCGAGATAGACTCTAAAGTGACCGCCCGTGCCATTGCCGTTGAACAGGTAAAAAGGCTTGTGCTTGAGGAACTCGGCACATATCTGCTGGCAGAGACCGAGGTCAAGGACTTCCGGCTTACCAAAGACAAGGTGGTCATGCTTACTGCGGGCATTGTGCAGACAGAAATACTAAATGAAAAATGGGACGGCGAGAGGTATTATCTCAAGGCAAGGATAAAGGCAGACCCAAAGGATGTTGCAACATCGTTGGATAAGCTCCGCAAGGATACTCAGAAGTCGAAAGAGCTTGAGGATGTTAAGAAGAAGGCGGATGAGGCATTTAAAGAGATAAAAAAATTAAAGTCAGAACTTGAGGCAGTCAAGGCCGACAAAAATAAACAGAAAGAATATGCAAAGGCAGCAAATACATTAAGCGCAACTGATTGGGTTGTAAAGGGGATTTCTTTCTACAATGCTAAAAAATATGATAAGGCAATAAAGGCATATAGTAAGGCTATAGAGCTTGACCCCTATGACTACATCAATCTTACTAATGCTTACATCTTCAGGGGGTTTGCTTATGGCAGAAAAGGCCAGTATGACAGAGCGATTCTGGACTACAGTAGGGCTATAGAGCTTAATCCTAATTTAGGGCTGCCTTACAACAACAGGGGGTTTGCTTATAAAAAGAAGGGACAGTATGACAGAGCGATTGAGGATTATAATAAGGAAATACAGATTGAACCTACTGCTTATGCTTACATCGACAGAGGAGATATTTATGCCATAAAAGGACAGTATGACAAGGCTATTTTGGACTTCAGTAGGGCTATCGAGCTTGAGCCTAATGATGCGCATGCGCAGGCTTATTACAACAGAGGAGTTTCTTATGGCAAAAAAGGACAGCACGACAGGGCTATCAAGGACATTAAGACAGCAGCGCATTTAGGCTATATAGATGCCCAAAAATTTTTGAGGAAAAAAGGGATTGAGTGGTAGATGGATAATAGGTGGTCAATTTGGATAGATGTCGAAGGTTTTTCGACGCTATACGCAACAAATTCAAAGCTGGCTAAGTTGAACCTCGGTTTTTTGATGGAGGCTTTGTACAAAGTAGGGAGTCTTGTGTTCAATCGGGAATCTGAGAGGCTTTTTATTCATCAATTTGGTGATGGCTTTGCTGTAATGTCTGATTTTCACGAAGATGTGCCTACAAGACCGCTAACAATTTGCATTGCCATTATGCGTCATCTTCTTAAGAAAGGTGTAGCAACAAAAGCGGCAATATCAGCAGGCGACTTTGCTGATATTAGCGGTTGCTATCCAAAGGAAGTAATGAGTGCATCTGACGATGGACGGCATATAAAAATAGGAGAGGGATTGATGACGATTATCCCTGTAATGGGAATGGCTCTAATCTCAGCACATAAGCTTGCAGATACAGACAGCGGCGCGTTGCTTCTATTAGATTCTTTAGCATTTTCAAAAATTCCGGAGGGTGTGATTGTCCAGCATGGAACAACTGCCATTGTAGATTGGGTTCATTCAACAGTCGCAGGCGTCGAGGAAATATGTGAGAAATCTGGATTAGAAAAAGTAACATCAATGGACGCTGAAGCCATGCTTACGTCGTACATAGAAGCAAATAAATACATTCTGTCAAAAAAATGGATTGAGAGAACTGTTGAAACTCAATCAATTGAAGGCGTTAAACCGCTATAGCGTAAACTATCTGTGGGATATTGAAGATAACTAATAAGAATGACTAATCAGCACAAACTAAATCTCAAGAAAGAAGTAAATATTGAATATTATGATATTTTGGAGAAGCATAATGCATTGATGGATGAGTGGAATCGCATTGCTCTGAGAATATCCAA
>CAZHHV010000014.1:0-13343 GCA_964532335.1 uncultured Nitrospiraceae bacterium | reverse complement strand
TCCAAAATGAGGCAGCCCAAACTATTTCTATTTGGCTATAAAAAAAGGTTGCAGGATCTTGGGCAGGAGCTTCTTATTCTGCAAAAAGATTTTCTTAATTGGAATGCTAAAGCTGGTGACTTTTTAGCTAACCCACACCTTATTTTTACTGAAAATGACGAAAGAGAACTTGGGTTTATTCATTACACATCATTGCTTAGAGACATGAGAAATAAGCTTGATAATTATATGGTCCTAATCGCAATGAATTATAATATACTGCAAGACCTTTATAGTAATAGAGTCAATTTTATCATCGCCATCACATCATTTCTTCTAACCTTTGCTGGCCTTGTTGCGACCTTGATAGCGCTAAAATGAATAAATCCGCCACCCCATTTTTCATCTGCTGCGGGAAGTCGCTGATTTAATCGCTTATCTCATGGCAATACCGCTTGCCATTAAAGTATAATTAAGTAAATGAACAGAGATGTATTGCGAAGCGCAATTGAGAATGGTTATATTGAGTGGCAGAGGCATTCTCTTGAACGAATGTTTGAAAGAGGCATTTCAAGAGAAGACGTTAAGGAGATTCTAAGAAAGGGAGAAATCATTGAGGACTATCCTGATGATAAGCCGTATCCGAGCGCATTGTTTTTAGGATGGATAAACGAAGAACCTCTCCATGTTGTTGCAGCGATTGACTTATCAACAGGATGGGGTTTTGTTATTACAGCATATAAGCCTGATTTAGAGCATTTTGAATCAGATTATAAGACAAGGAGGCAAAAATGACATTCAAGAACTTCCCCGATAAATGCCCGCTTTGCGGAGGCGCAAAAAAGGAAGGGAAAACTACGTTTACTGTTGACTTAGGCTTTGGCGTGGTCGTTGTAAGAGATGTGCCTGCAACAGTATGCTCGCAGTGCGGCGCAGACTGGATCGAAGATGCCATTTCTGCAAGGTTAGAAGGAATTGTGAACGAGGCGCGTAAGAGACATCATCTGGTTGAAGTTACAACGATGAGCGCATAGCATATAGAAATGAGAACTCGTTGAAAGAAACATAGGCATAACATTTAGAAGCGTTGCCCTTACCGAATAAATCCGACAGGCACATTTTTCATCTGCAGCGGGAAGTCGGGAAGCGGTCATATCAGGTCTTGTAAATTTCTCTCCGATGCCCTACTTTGTGAACGGTAACGACCTTATCATTATCATTGACTTCATAAATGACTCTCCAGTCGCCAACCCTGAGCTTATACAGTCCTGAGAGATTCCCTTCTAAGGACTTGAAATTAACAGCTCCGATGTTCTGAAGGAACCATTTGAGTTTGTCCAAAACTCTTTGAGCAACGATTTTATCCAGCGACGCAAGGGCAGACCTGCCTTCATCGGTAAAATCAAGCTTATACATTTACCACTTAAGCCCCAATTCGGCTGCCACTTTTTCAACCGATGTGCACTTTTTTGACTTTAGGGATTTTTTTAATGCTGCCTCTACATCAGGCCTTAGTTCCAGTCCATAATCAGGGTCAACGACTTCATAGATAGAGTCTCTTATCAATGATTTAAGTTCTCTTACTGTTATGTCGCCTACTTTTTTATCTTTTGTAACTGTTGCCACAATCTACCTCCTTGTTGCAAACATGGATAAGCATATTTTAACTTAAACAAGAAATACATACAATGAATGAATATAAATATGAAATAAATAAATCCCACAGGCACATTTTTCATCTGCTGCGGGAAGTTTGGAAGCGTGCATCATGCAAGAAAAAAAGCGGTTTTAATCTGTTATAATTAGCTGTAACCTTTTAGGAGGGAAAGCTATGAGCAAGAAAGAATTGCTTTTAAGCGAGATAGAACAGGTTCCAGAGCCCTTGCTGGACGAGGTGCTGGATTTCGTTCATTTTTTGAAGGCAAAAATAATCAAGGAAAGGCTTGATACCGCTATTGCAAGCGAATCGTCACTCAAGAAAGATTGGCTGATGCCGGAGGAAGACGAGGCATGGCAAAGCTTGTAAAAGGCGATGTCGTTGTTGTGCCCTTTCCTTTCTCCGACCTCTCTCAAGCAAAAAAGCGTCCTGCTTTAGTCGTTTCAAAATTAGAAGGCGATGATGTAATCCTCTGCCAAATAACCAGCCAATCCGTCAAAGACAATTATGCCATCTCTCTTGATGATAAAGACTTCGGGGCAGGCAGTTTAAAACAGCCAAGTAATATAAGACCTAATCGCATTTTTACGGCAGACAGCCATATTGTCCTATACAAAGTCGGTAATCTTACAAAAGAAAAACTCAATGGGATTATTGAAAAGGTGGTTGAAATAATCCGAGGATAAGAAGGCAGGTTATTATAGCCTTCAGTAAAAGCGAATAAATCCGCCATGCACATTTTTCTCTGCTGCGGGAAGCCGGAAAATTATAAAAATGATAAAATAGAGATAAGGCAGAACAGGAGGAGGTGCTGATATGGAAACCTTAAAACAAGAAGCAATCAAAGCAATTTCGAAATTGCCGGAAACTTCGAACCTTGACGACATAATGTATGAGCTTTATGTTATCGACAAGGTCAAGAAAGGCAGAGAAGCTGTAGAGCGCGGCGAATCGTATTCCATCGAAGATTTAAAAAGAGAAATGCAATCGTGGTAAAGTGGTCAAAGCCTGCAAAACTCGACCTGAAACAGATTCATGATTATATCGCAAGGGACTCCAAATTTTACGCTCAGAAGGTCTCATCTGAGATCGTTGAAAAATCCGAAAAACTGAATTCATTCCCTGAAATAGGCAGAATTGTCCCTGAGATGGAAGACCCAAATATACGGGAACTGCTCATTTATTCATATCGGCTTATTTATGAAGTCTTCCCAATTAAGGTTGAAATCCTCGCATTGGTCCACGGCAAGCGCAATTTCATAAGAGATTTTTTGACTGAACATAGGTATAGCGAATAAATTTCTGACAGCCACATTTTCATCTGCTGCGGGAAGTCAGGAAGCTAAAGGCAATAAGAGAAAAACTGGTTTTAATCTGCTATAATTAGCTATAACCGTTTAGGAGGGGAAGCCATGAGCAAGAAAGAATTGCTTTTAAGCGAGATAGAACAGGTTCCGGAGCCTTTGCTTGACGAGGTGCTGGATTTCGTTCATTTTTTGAAGGCAAAAATAATCAAGGAAAGGCTTGATACCGCTATTGCAAGCGAATCGTCACTCAAGAAAGATTGGCTGATGCCGGAGGAAGACGAGGCATGGCAAAGCTTGTAAAAGGCGATGTAGTTGATAAGAAAGCGTTTTTACTTACAGCGAATTCGTAACCTTTTTAATCTCTTCCAGCTTCTTCATCGCCTTTCCCGAATCAATCGCCTCTGCTGCTATTTCCACTCCGCTTCTGAAATCTTTAGCCTTTCCTGCAACAACAAGCGCGGCAGAAGAATTCATGAGAACCACATCGCGTTTGGGGCCTTCTTCTCCCTTGAGGACAGAGAGCGTTATGCGGGCATTGGCATCCTTGTCAGCTCCGACAAGATCTTCAATCTTTCCCCTTTTAACGCCGAAATCTTCCGGCGAGACAAAGAAGTTTTCAACCGTATTATTTGCGTATCTTGAGACCCGTGTCCCGTCAGTCAGGGTTATTTCATCAAGCCCGTCTTCTCCATGCACAACCATTGCATCATAAGCGCCGAGATTGCCTAAAACCTTGGCAAGCGGCTCTGTAAGCTTGCCCGCAAACACGCCAAGTATCTGTCTCTTTGCGCCGGCAGGATTTGTCAGCGGACCGAGTATATTAAATATTGTCCTTAGCCCCAGCTCCCTCCTCGGGCCTATCGCATATTTCATTGCAGGATGAAACAGCGGCGCAAACAGAAAACCGAATCCTGTTTCAAAGAGGCATTTTTCAACCTTTTCCGGCGGAAGGTCTATCTTTATGCCGAGCGCTTCGAGCACATCCGCGCTTCCGGACTGGCTTGAGACAGAGCGGTTCCCGTGCTTTGCAACAGGCACTCCGCATGCCGAGACAACTATTGCAGTTGTTGTTGAGATATTAAATGTATGCGCCATATCGCCGCCTGTGCCGCATGTGTCAAGCACACCTTCAGGGGCTTTAATGGCCGCTGCCTTTTCGCGCATAATCCGCGCTGCGCCCGTTATCTCGTCAACTGTCTCGCCTTTGATGCGCAGGGCAGTAAGGAAGGCGCCTATCTGGGCATCGGTTGCCTTCCCCTCCATAATTTCTCTCATGCACTCCGCCATCTCAGCCTCGGAGAGGTTAATGTTGCTTACAATAATGTTAATCGCCTCTTTTATCATTGTGTTCTAAAATCTCCTTCTCTTTTCTGTCATTCCGCACTTGCCTGCCCTCGAAGTCCTTAATCGGGGGATGCGGAATCCAGCATTTTGTATTCTGTGGATTCCTGCTTCTTCTGTGAGTTCATTATAGTTCTGAGCAAGAGGGACATTTGACACCATTCCCTCTATTGAATCTTCCTTGACTGGCATCTCTCCAGTTCTCCATGCCTCTATTCCAGCCTCAACCACATCCTTGGGATAGGCTGAGAGGAAATTGCTTATTTGTTTAATTCTATCCATTTAATTACAAACCCACCGAGATTTAACATGTTGAATTGAGTAACAATATTTTGGAAAGCCGAAATCTTTACAGGATTTGTCAAGCCAGCCAAGTGCGAAGCAAGGAGGTCTTCCAGTCATTCCTAAAGACTCACAAAAAGGGGGGCTGCCTTGACAAGATAGCGGTTCACATTCTGCATTGGCAGTAACATATATTTTTATCTCCCCCCACACCTCACCATCTTGAATCCGAGAACAATACTCCTGACATTTGCCATATAGCGAGCAAGGTCTAACGTCACAATAGCTGTATGCTTGCCACTGTCCGCTATCTGTTACCCTGACTGTTTGAGTAGCAGAAGTCCCACATGCCACACAGGTTGCAGTAACAGCAAGTGAACCACAAGCTGTAGAACCAGCGGTAAGCAATCCGGTTGAACTGATTGTTGCTCCTGTACCGGACACGCTCCATGCTACGTTACTCGGACAACCAGTTGCAGTATATTGTTTAGTGCTGTTTCTGATTGTTGTGTCTGAACCCGTGATTGTCAGGACATCTTCTGGTTTGCATTTAACAAAACCAAACTTCTTCCATACATTGCAAAAAAGCGCATTACCACCAATTAAGGCTTGACCACCCCAATCTTGTCCGACCCATGGGGTATAAGTAAACAAAACTGCTACTGCTTTATTTGCGGGTGTTACAGAAATAGATTTGCCCGATGCATCTTTCTCGTCGCCTGGATTTGGTTCTCCAGATAATTTAGCTACACCAACCTTCCATCCGCCTGCTGTTGATTGACCATCAGATAGCCTGTCAAAGTCTCTTCTCATTTGTGCCGTGCCATCCAGAATTTGATCTGTTATCGTGCTCGGCTTTCCATAACCCATAATGTGTTTTAATACTGACTTATCCGGGAGTTTTTTTGTAGTAATAGCCTGTTGTTCCTTCTCTAAAGTTGCTAGGATCACTCGTGGGTTTATTCCATATACTTGGGCTGCAAAATCTATAAACTCAGCAGGGTCAAAGAAAGAACCATCCACATCTTTAACTTCATCTCCTTGTAAAAAACTACCTTTATCTTTAAGAAGCTTTTTTATGTCCTCATAACTCATTGATGTTTTATCTATAAATTCACTATCGCTTAAACACATGGCATTATAAGGCTGTGAAGATGATGCGGTTGAACTTGATGTTGAACTGACAGTTGCCAGTTCAACATCAATATTCGATAAACTTCCCATAGTCAGCGGTAAGGCGCTTTCTTCTTTCTGCCATTTAGGAACACAAATCGGCTCATAGACTCTTATAACTTTACCTTTACTATCCAATGCCTCTATTTTATAACAAAGGTCTTTTGTCTGGGCTTCTGGGGTAATGTCAACCGCATTTGTCAATGGCACATTACCAAGTTTTATCCATGGGCCATCTACCGAATATGCTTTATAGATAACATAATCAATTGCCCCTTCTGCATAACCCCAGGTTAAGTGAACTTGATCTTTCATATTGCCACCGCTAAGGTCAACTGCTTCATTTGATACTGTTTCATTAAGGTTAGTCTTTCTTATCTCTACTGTGATATAGCTCTCCGGCTTTCCTCTGACTTCAACCTCTATGGTGTTATTTGCCTGAAGGGTAATGTCCTTGCTGATATTGTAGACGTTCTGGTTTAAATCCTGTGGGCTAACCACTTCTATGCCGTTTAACTTAATATAAGCACTGCTTGCCTGATTCACAGGTTCTCTAAAAGGCTTCTCCCCCGGCTTTCTGACCGACCCGCCATTTTCTATATACAGATAGAACTTTCCCGTGGGTTTTTCAATGGCAAAGGTTTCTGTTACCGTAACAGGCGCTCCAGTCTCTCGTACATACTTTTTAGGCCCCCAGACCAGCGGCCCTGCCCATGCCTCAAGGGAAAAACAGATTAAAAACATAAACAAGCATACAGCGACGGCATTGCTTCTATTCATTTAGCACCTCCTTTCTATCTTGGGTTTATAAAACCAATCAATTTCATAGCCATTTTATCACATCCCTTGACATATTTCTATTTTTAATGTTATTAGTTATAGGCTTTTTGCCTGTAGCAGTGTCAGTGATTAGTGCCGGAAATCTTTAGCAGTTGACACTAATTGCTCAATTGGGAGGGATTTCATAATGGCTCTTGCAACATTTAAAGGCGGCATACATCCGCCTGACAAAAAAGACATTGCAAAAGACAGGGCAATCAAAGAAGCAAAATCCCAGCAGAGAGTCGTAATTCCTTTAAGCCAGCACCTCGGAGCGCCATGCAAACCCATAGTCAGCATCGGACGGGAAGTCAAAAAAGGCGAGGTCATCGGAGAGCCCGGAGGTTTTGTATCAGCGCCTGTCCACTCATCCGTTTCAGGCAGGGTGATTGCAATAGCGGAATTTCCGAATGCAATGGGCAGGATGGTAAATTCCATAGTCATAGAGAATGACGGGAAAGAAGAATGGACTTCTCTTAAAGACAATCCTGATTACATCAAACTCTCTCCTGATGAACTGAAGGAAAAGGTAAAAGCCGCTGGAATTGTAGGTATGGGCGGGGCTGCATTCCCAACGCTTGTGAAGCTCTCTCCTCCAAAAGAAAAGCCGATTGATATAGTAATCCTGAACGGCGCTGAGTGCGAGCCATATCTTACGGCTGATTACAGGCTGATGCTGGAGAAACCAAATGAGATCATTGAAGGCATTAAGATAATAATGAAGGTTCTCGGCGTTAATAAAGGATTTATCGGTATTGAGAACAATAAACCTGATGCTATAGAGAAGATGAAAGATGCGGCAAAGAATGAGCCGAACATTGAAGTCTGCGGACTTGAGGTTAAGTATCCGCAGGGCGCTGAAAAGATGCTCATAAGCGCTCTTACGGGAAGAGAAGTTCCTCCAAGAGGGCTTCCGATGGATGTCAGGGTTGTGGTGCAGAATGTGGGGACTGCGCTTGCCGTTTATGAGGCAGCGAGATACGGCAAGCCTTTGATAGAGAGAGTCGTGACTGTAACAGGAGAAGGCATAAAGAATCCTGCAAATTTAATGGTAAAGATAGGCACGCTCATATCTGATATTGTTGATGAGTGCGGCGGCTTTAAAAACAGCGCTGGCAAGGTGGTGTCAGGCGGCCCAATGATGGGCTTTGCCCTTTCATCGCTTGATCTGCCTGTGACAAAGGGGACTTCAGGAATACTTGTTATTCCGGAGGAAGGTGTTGTACACACTGAGGAGTACTGGCCGTGCATAAGGTGCGGAAGGTGCATTGATATCTGTCCGATGGGGCTTATGCCGTCAATGTTGAGCATACTTTCAGAGAAGGGGCATTACGAGGATGCAAAGGAATATAACCTTTTTGACTGTTTTGAATGCGGCTCATGCGCGTTTGTATGCCCTTCAAAAAGGCCGATAGTCCAGCTTATAAGACTGGCAAAGTCTTTGGTGAAACCATGAAGATAAAAATAGACCAGCAGAGCAACAGAGCAGCAGTTAGGCTTGACTACTGCACTACTGTTCTACTGCGCAACTTCGCTAAAGTGGAGGTTAGATGGCTGATGTAAAAAAAGAACATGAACTGATAGTTACGGTAAGCCCTCATATCAGGGATGAAGAGACAACAAGCCGCATCATGTGGACAGTGAACCTGTCCCTGCTTCCCGCCCTCTTCATGGGTTTTTATTTCTTCGGCTTAAAGGCGCTCTTTATTACTGCCTTATGCATAATATCATCAGTCCTTTCAGAGTATTTCTTCCAGAAAGCCGTCAAAAAGAAACTGACTGTCAATGACGGAAGTGCATTTCTCACCGGCTTACTGCTCGGAATGAACCTCCCCTCGTCGCTCTGGTCTTTTAACCCTTTCACAATCCATGTCCCGATAATCGGTTCAGTCATTGCAGTGGTTATAACAAAACAGTTTTTCGGAGGGCTCGGATACAATATCTTTAACCCTGCGCTCATCGGCAGGGCTTTTCTCTTAATCTCATTCCCGAAGGCAATGACTATCTGGACAGAGCCCACAGCGGCATTTTTGGCTCTTGATGCAAAGACAACCGCAACCCCGCTTGGAATATTAAAGGAAGACGGGCTTGCAAAATTAATCGAGGCCTTCGGTGATAAGATTAACCTTTACGCAGAACTTTTTAACGGACACAGGGCAGGCTCCATTGGCGAGACATCAGTGTTAGCATTATTAATCGGCGCGGGATTCCTGCTTTACAAGAGATACATCACATGGCACATCCCGTTTTCATTCCTCGGAACAGTTGCCGTTCTTGCATGGATATTCGGAGACAAAAACCCTGAGACCGGGAAGATGCTTCTTTTTGCCGGTGACCCTTTGATACATCTTCTGAGCGGCGGCCTTATGCTCGGAGCATTTTTCATGGCAACTGATTACGTGACATGCCCTACCGTAAGAAAGGGGCAGGTAGTTTTCGGCATAGGCTGCGGCGCGCTCACGATGCTCATAAGAATTAAGGGCGGCTATCCCGAAGGCGTTATGTTTGCAATCCTCCTTATGAACTGCTTTGCCCCTTTAATTGACAGGGCAATGAAATCCTCTGTCTTCGGAAGAGTGAAGGAGAAGAAGCAATGAAGGAGATGATTAAGATAACAGTTACTCTTGTAATTATCTTTGTAGCTGCAGGGCTTATAATGGCAGGTGTGTTTGCCAAGACAGCGCCCATTGTAAAGATTAAGAAAGAGCAGGAAGAAACAGCGGCAAGAAAAAAGATGATGCCTGATGCGGATAATATAATTGAAGCCGGCAAATGGGAGCCGTACGGGAAAAAAGGAAAATATTTTGAAGGCAAAAAAGGAGAAGAGACAACAGGATACCTCATCTCCACATACGGCAAGGGATATTCAAGCTATATAAACATACTCGTGTCTGTTGGAAAAGATATGAAGGTCAAGGGAATCGGCATACTCGGACATGGAGAAACGCCGGGGCTTGGCGATGAGATAGAGCAGGACTACTTCAAGAAACGCTTCGAGGGCAAGTCTCTGGAGCAGCTTGAAGTAGTTAAAATAGAGGGCACAGACAAGATTCAGGCTATCTCAGGAGCGACAATCTCAAGCCGAGCAGTGACAAACGGCGTGAGAGAGTCTGTTAAACTCCTTAAAGAAAAATACTCAGGGGTGGCAAAATGAATGGCGCAGAAAACAAAATAAGCTATATAAGTTTAATCAGGAACGGAATCTTTTCTGAAAACCCTATATTCAGAGTTGCCCTGAGCCTCTGCCCTGCCGTTGCCGTAACAAGCGGAGTGAAAAACGGATTCATGATGGGCATTGCAGTGCTTTTCGTTCAGACAATGGTTAATGTCACAGTATCCATAGTCAGGAAATTCATACACCCGAAGGTAAGAATCCCTTCATATATGTTCATCATCGCCACATGGGTTACCGTAACAGACCTTTCAATGGCGGAATTTGTGCGGGACATCTACGCCCAGATGGGGCTTTACATACAACTCATCGTTGCCTTTGCCATAATACTTTCAAGGGCAGAGCTCTTTGCGAGCAAGCAAAAAATTACGCCTTCATTCTTTGACGGCATCGGCAATGGAATAGGATTCCTCTTTGCGCTTGTCATCATCGGCTTCTTCAGGGAGCTTCTCGGAAAAGGCTCTCTCTGGGGTTTCCCGATAGTTAACACAAAACCCCTGCTGATTATGATACTTCCTACTGGAGGATTTTTTGCAGTCGGAATTTTAATGGGTCTCTTTAACTGGATAGATATGAAATTCTTCGGGGGCGGCGGCGCCTCCGGCGGCGGACATTAGGAGGCGGAAATGGAATTCGGAAGACTATTTGAACTGTTTATAGCAGCCGCGCTCATAAACAACTTTGTTTTTACGAGATACCTCGGATTATGTATCTTCTTTGGGGTAACAAAGAAGATGGACACTGCAGTAGGAATGAGCGTTACCTTCACGTCCGTCATGGTCATAAGCGCCGCGCTCAACTGGATTATTTATAAATTTATTATGATTCCACTGGGGCTCGGCTTCCTTGAGATAGTCATATTCATAGGCGTTGTTGCGGGATTTGTTCAGGCAGCAGACACAATAATGAAGAAAGTGTCGCCGGGGCTGTATTACAAGCTCGGAATCTACCTTGCATTGATAACAACAAACTGTATAATCCTTGCCGTGCCTTTGCTTAATGTCAGCGAGGGTTACAATTTCATAGAGAGCATGTTCTTCGGCTTCGGTTCGGGCGTCGGTTTCAGCCTTGCTATGATAATAATGGCGAGCATAAGGGAAAAACTTGAGCTTGCGGATGTGCCGAAGGCATTTCAGGGACTTCCGATATCATTCATAATAACAGGCTTGATTGCGCTGGCTTTTCTGGGATTTTCAGGCCTGATTACGCTATAGCCAGAGCAGTAGAACAGAAGAGCAGTAGTGCAACAGTTTTTATTTTTTGTCGCTGCTGTTTGTAATAAAAGTTAGAGGAGTGACTTATGTTTGATGATTCCAAAATAAAAAAGATAACTATTATTGCTCTTTCATTCTACTGCTCTATTGTTCTTCTGTTCTTCTGCTCTTCTGCTCTTTATGCCGGAGTCGGCGGTGAGATAGATGTCTCAGGCCCCATAAATATAAAAGAGCTTCTGATCTTTACATTCCTTTTCCTCGGCGGGCTTGGAATCGTATTCGGAGTGGGGCTTGCATTTGCAGCAGCAAAATTCGCCGTAAAAACAGACCCTAAGGTTGAACAGGTAAGGGATGTTCTTCCGGGCGCAAACTGCGGTGCATGCGGATTTGCAGGGTGTCAGGGATATGCAGAGGCTGTTGTAATAAATTCTGATGTGGCGCCAAATCTCTGCGCTCCTGGCAAAGGCAGCGTTGCCTCAGCAGTTGCAAGGATAACAGGCAAGGCTGCATCTGCGTTAGAGCCTAACTTTGCAAGGATAATGTGTCAGGGCAGCTGGTCTAAGTCAGTCAAGAGATTCAGATACGAAGGCGTTCAGGATTGCAGGGCTGCGATACTTGCAGGAGGCGGTGACAAGGCCTGCAGATACGGATGCCTCGGATACGGAACATGCGCAAGGGTATGTCCGTTCGGCGCAATAACAATGAGCGCTGACCACCTTCCTGTTGTTGATATAGTGAAATGCACAGGCTGCAGAAAATGCGAGGCGGCATGTCCTACGAAAGTCATCGAGGTGCTCCCGGCATCAAAGATGGTGCTTGTTACATGCCATTCAAGGGATAAAGGCGGAGACACAAGAAAGAACTGTGAGGTTGGCTGTATTGCATGCGGCATATGCGTGAAGACATGTCCGTTTGATACTGTTGCTGTTGAGAACAATCTCGCGAGAGTTAATATTGATAAATGCAGGGTCTGTGGTCTCTGTGTTACAAAGTGTCCTACAAAGGCTATCACTGACTTCCTACCTCACAGGTCAAAGGCATTTATCATGGACAACTGCATTGGTTGCCAGATATGCACAAAGGCATGTCCCGTTAATGCGCCTTCAGGCGAGTTGAAGAAATTACATGTTATAGATAAAGAAAAGTGCATCGGATGCGGAATCTGCACTGCAAGGTGTCCTGTTCAGTCAATAGACGGAACATTCAATGCATCAGAGGTCTTTGCAGCCGCGGCAGAAAAGAAAAAGAAAAAGTCTGAAGCAGCGTAATTTAAAAACAGTTGTCAGTTGTTAGTGGTCAGTTGTCAGCCTGAAAACCAACAACTAAAGACTGAAAATCATGAACCCTCAACCTCCTGTCCCCTTGAACCATTGAAACTTCTTAGGTTAGACTAACAACTGTTCACTTTTCACTATTCACTTGTTTCTCTTGGAGGGGTGGCCGAGCGGTTGAAGGCGACGGTCTTGAAAATCGTTGTAGGGGCAACTCTACCGTGAGTTCGAATCTCACCCCCTCCGCCAATTTTCAACATTTTTCATTTTCCTAAAGTCATGGTTTGTTGCTATAATTAGTTATGGTAAAGAATCCAAAGCTTCTTGTCAGGTTTGAAAATGAAGAATTAAGGAAAGAAAAACTTTCCTACAAAGAGGCATTGAAAATATTTGAAGCAATGTGGCATGAGGCTGTAAGCCTCGGCGTGTTACCTTCAAAAGACCCATTGGAAGGCATCGAAACCGATATAAAACTTGCCAAAGTTTTAAACTCATGTTTGAAAAGCTCATAGTAAAAGTAGCCTCTTCCCTTAAGAAACACGGAATCCCTTATATGATTATTGGCGGACAGGCAGTGCTGCTTTACGGTACACCGCGGCTAACAAGAGACATAGATATAACACTCGGCATAGGCATAGATAATCTGCCACTCGCAGGCAAAGCAATCAGAGACTCAGGACTCAAAAGCATTCCCGAAAATATCAGGGACTTTGTGCAAAAAACTTTTGTCCTGCCGGCTAAGGATGAAAAAACAGGATTGAGGGTTGATTTTATATTTTCCTACACCCCTTACGAAAGACATGCTATTGAAAGGGCAAGCGACATTACTATATCAGGAGTCAAAGTTAAATTTGCAACCGTAGAGGACATTATAATTCATAAGATTTTCTCAGGTCGAGCACAAGACATAGAAGATGTCAGAACAATCCTTATAAAAAATCCTGACTGTGATATATCCTATGTAAAAAAATGGCTTGCAGAATTTGACAAGATTTCAGAAGGTAAAAAGTTTAGGGAGACTTTTAAAAATATACAGCGGCAAATTAAATAATATTCGCCTCTCACCCCCTCCGCCATCCAGTTGACTCATAATAAAATGTTACCGAAGGCTCGCTGACTCAACGTGTT
>CAZHHV010000013.1:19267-24815 GCA_964532335.1 uncultured Nitrospiraceae bacterium | reverse complement strand
AATGCGCCACAAAGCCCACTTGATACGCTTTACGGAAAACACAGTGACGAAAAAAGAGAGATTACCACGCTGCGCTCGCAATGACAATAAAGGATGCCCATATCATCTTGCTTGTAATTATCCGGCATTGCTTAATGGATTAGGTTTTTTACCTGCGCTCTTAGCTCATCAGCAAACAACTGATATTTATCTCTGCCGGTTTGTTCTCCGGTTATATCCAGCAATGACGGATAAAAAGGCTTATCAAAGCGAATTGTTATTTTTTTAAATCTTGGCAGATATGCACCTTTTGGAAGCGACTCGTAAGACCCTTTTATCGATGCAGGAACAACAGGCACATTGAGCTCCAAGGCAAGAATGCCTATGCCTTTTTTGAATTCCATCAGAGTTCCGTCATAAGACCTTCCGCCTTCAGGAAATATAAAAAGGGCCTTGTTATTTTTCAATACATAGGCAGAAAGCTGGAGCGCTTTGCCCAGATATGTCTCGGGGTCTATTGGGATAACATGAGCAAGCCTCGCAAAAAATGCAGTCAGTCTGCTTGTGAAGTATTTCTGAAATCCCTGAAAGTAAAGCGTTCTGTAAATATTTAAAGGGAGAGCGGCAGCGACTGCAAAGCCGTCCAGATTGCTGCAATGGTTTGAGGCGATTATAAACGGGACATTAGGGATATTCTCTACCCCTTTAACTTCAAGCCTGAAAAATATTCTGAAGAACATTTTGATAATCCCCATGAGGAGTGATACAAAAAACCATTCCATCGCACCTTGTTTAAGGCCGACTTTTTTCTTCTCTTCCTCAGAAGGCTCCTGCGAGAAGATATGAGAAAGCCCTTTTTCCGCTTGCTGATAGCTGACTGCTGATGGCTGACTGCTTACGGCGAACCCCTTTATTTTTTCCACTATCTCTCCGACTATCTGGATGTCTGATGCAAAGGTCTCAGGGAGTTTTATGGAAAATTTATTTTCAAGGCTGACAACAAGCTCTATCCTCTGAAGCGAATCAAGTCCGAGATCAAGTTCAAGGTTGTCTTTAGATTGAATTGGCATAGGTTCTTTAAGCAGAGGCGTTAAGCATTTAACAACTATCCTGCCGGTCGCATCTGACATAAGTTCTTTATCTTCACTTTTCGCTCTTTTCGCCACAGGCGAACCCGCCCGAGGCGGGAACTTTTCACTTTTCACTTTTATCAGGTCTTTAATCATGAACCTTCTCAATTTTCCAAGGGGCGTTCTCGGCAGAGGCTCGGGATACAGCGTAAAACCTTTAATCCTCATGTAAGGCGGCAGCTTGCCTGAGATACGGCTCAGATCCCATCCCAGCGCCTCATGTATATTGCCTGTCTGCTGATGCCTTGCATAGTCAAAATCAGGGACGATGATTGCATGAAGGGCTTCTATCCTGCCTTTTTCTTCCAGCCCCAAAACGCAGATTTCCTTAATCAGCGGTATCTTTGCATATTCTTTTTCTACCTCTTCAGGATAGATATTTTTGCCTGAACCGAGGACGATGACTTCCTTTATGCGTCCTGTGATGAAGAGGTATCCGTCTCTGTCAATATATCCGAGGTCTCCGCTGAAAAAATAATTATCTCTTATCGCCTGCTCTGTTGCAGAGGGGTTTTTATAATAGCCCTTCATCACCATCGGGCCCCTGATTGCGATTTCCCCTTCTTTACCGGTATCTAATACACTTCCGTCCGAAGGGCTTATTATTTTTATCTCTGCGGAAGGCAGAGGTTTTCCGGCAGAGCCGGGCTTCCGCTTGCTCATCGGGTTGAACGTAACAACAGGAGATGTCTCTGTAAGACCGTAGCCTTCAAGCACTGTAAAGCCAAGCGCCTCAAGGCCGCGCATCACTTCAGGGTCAAGCCTTGCCCCTCCGCTCGCAAAAAACCCGAACTGTTTGCCGAGGGACTTATGCGCTGATGCAAAGATTATTTTGCCGAAATTAATATCCATAATTTTTCTGAAACCACCGCAGAGATTTAAAATATTTTTCATAAGCCACGACAAAGGGAACGGGAGCTGATTAAGCTTATTTATAATCCCGTTTCTTATCATCTCAAGCAGTTGAGGAACTCCGACAAGAATGGTAACGCCGTTGTCTTTCATTGCTGAAGTAATGTCAGGCCCCTTTAAACTCGGGGAATAGGTTATTGCCGCGCCTAAAAAAAGCGGCACGAGGAATGTGGACATGAACGGGTATGTATGATGCAGAGGCAGAAGCGAAAGCACATTATCGGACTTTGTGATGATGCCGATATTTATCAGAGCCTCTGCATCAGAGCAGAAATTTCCGTGAGTCAGCATCACGCCTTTTGGAATCCCTGTTGTTCCTGATGTATAGATGATGGAGGCAATATCTTCAGGCAAGGTTTCGGGATAGCGGACTGTTTCTTTAGACCCGCATATCTCCTTAAAATCAGGAGAATCAAGGTTTATTTTCCTTATGTCCAGCCCTGCGGCTGCTTCATTTACATTTGCTTCTGTATTTGAGCTGAAAAAGATAATCCTTGATTCAGAATCAATAAGAAGATTTCTTAAAGATTCAGGATTGAGCTGAGCGTCTATCGGGACTGCAATTGCTCCGGCGATCATAATTCCCAAGTATGAGGCGCACCATTCAGGCCTGTTCTCCGAAAATATAGCAATCCTGTCAGCCTTGTTAATTCCTGTTTTTATCAGACAGGACGCAATGGCCTTTAAATCTGAAGCAAATGCGCTGTAGGTTATTGTCTTCCATGTGCGGTCAAGATAATGAAAGGCAATATTATCCCCGTGTTTCTCTGCTGTATTTAAGAAGATGCTGTGGATGGTGTCGATAGTCATTTTTATTCATTATCCGAAAACAGAAATAAAATAGCAAATATTAAGATGATGGTCAAATCGCTAACCGACAGGATTGGCTTTCGCTTTCGCAGATATTTTTCTGTTGTTCTAAGGCTCATTCCGCTACAGCCGCAAAACTCACCCTTTGGGTTCAAACAGTTGCGGCTGTTAGCGCTGCATTTCGCCAAGAACGAAAACGAAAAATCTCTGATGCCGCTCAAACCAACCCTGTCGGTTGCTGCTTTAAAAAGTTGTTCGACAACACTGTATTATTTTATGCTAATATTTAGAACGGAGAAATTATGATACCGGAATTAAAATTTGACGAGAAGGGATTAATCCCTGCAATCATACAGGATGCGGAAAGCAATGAGATATTGATGATGGCTTATATGGATAAAACAGCGCTTGAAAAAACCATGAAAACAGGATTTACGCATTTCTGGTCGCGCTCAAGGCAGAAATACTGGATGAAGGGAGAGACTTCCGGGAATGTTCAGGAAGTTAAGGAAATCCTTTATGACTGCGATGAAGACACCCTGCTTGTAAAAGTAATCCAGCGCGGAGCAGGCGCATGCCACACAGGAGAGAGAACCTGCTTTTTCAGAAGCATTTCAAAAACCTGATTTAAACTTGCTATTCCCTGTAGTCTTGCTACAGGGTTACCTTATTGCTGTCATTCCGCACTTGATGCGGAATCCAGTTCTTTTTTTGGATTCCTGCTTTCGCAGGAATGACAATAGGCGAACCAGCAGTTCTTCTTCAGTTTTTGCTACCCTGCGGTCTCTGCCGCAGGGTTCTTTATCGAAGCAGCCACAGCCTGCTTATACATATTACGCAATTCCCTGTTTTAAAATGTCATGCAGATGGATTACGCCGATTGCCTTTCCATCAGAATCAGGGACTGCAAGGGAAGTTATAGAATGGGTTTCCATTATTGAGAGCGCCTTTACTGCAAGTTCTTCTTCGGATATTGTCTTTGGGTTTTTTGTCATAACCTCTCTGGCCTTCATATCAAAGAAATCCTTGCCCCATTTTTCTATGCCCCTGCGTATATCGCCGTCAGTTAAAACACCCAATATCTTTCTGCTGGTGTCGCTGACAATCGCAACTCCGAGCCGTTTTGATGATATTTCTACAACCGCCTTTGTCATGGCGGCTTCCGGAGATACAAAAGGCAGGGCGTCTCCTGTGTGCATGAGGTCTTTGACTTTTATGAATAGTTTTTTCCCGAGATTCCCACCGGGATGAAAGAATGCAAAATCTTCCTGCTTCAGACCCCTCTTTACCAGAAGGGCAACAGCAATCGCATCTCCCATTGCAAGCGCTGCTGTTGTTGATGCTGTGGGCACAACTCCGAGAGGGCATGCCTCTTCTTTGACAGACACATCAAGATGCACATCTGCTGATTTTGCAAGGGTTGAGTTCAGGCTGCCTGTCATTGCAATAAGGCTTACGTTAAATCTCTTTAAAAAAGGAATCAGCCCTGAAAGCTCCGCTGTCTCGCCGCTGTTTGATATGGCGATGATTACATCATTTGACGTTACCATGCCGAGGTCTCCGTGGCTTGCCTCCGCAGGATGCATGAAAAATGCAGGCGTGCCGGTTGAGGCAAGCGTTGCTGCAATCTTTTTACCCACAAGCCCTGATTTACCCATGCCTGTGACAACAACCCTGCCTTTGCTTTTGAATATAATATCTATTGCTTTTTCAAAAGTGCTGTCAAGTCTTTCCGCGAGCGCAGCGACGGCATCCGCCTCAATCTTTAAAACCTTTTTTGCGATGTCAATGATATTTTCCATTTTCCTCTTCTATTCAGATTGACATCTCATCAGCCCATGTTCAAGTCCGTTTGAAAGACTAAAAAGTAACCGTTAAAATGATGTTTTGTTTTGAAAACATTAAAAGAGTTTAGACTGCCGCCGAAAACTATCTGCATTTTGTTTCTCAGGTCTGTCTCCTCATCATCATTGTGGCATGGCAGAACAAGATTTAAGGTATTGTCTTTAATTTCAGGATATTTCTTGGGATTTAGGATATTGCCTTCTGCTTTAACTTCTGTCATTACACGAAATCTTAATTTGACAGAGGCTTTATTTACATCACGGACTTTGCTGAAACTCTGCTGTTCAGACAAGATTGTCAGAAGTTTTTGCTTTACATCTTCGTCAAAACTTTCTCCTCTCTCCTTTAGTCTTTCTTCTAAAACCTGTAAAAACGATTGGCTGATCAAATCTTCAATGCGAATAGTCTCAAAAAAACTGCCATAAACGAGGCAGACTTTTACATTCCCTTTCTTTTTGCCTCTTGCAAGATAAAAAACATCCCTGACTGGTAAAGAGTAAATATCATTGCCATTTTCTTCCATTTGCTGCCTGATACCGCTATTTTCTCCTGCGATAATTTTAGTTATTTCTTTCTTGCCGGTAGGTATGGTTGAATTGAAGGAGGACACCGTATAAGTATTGCTATCTTTTAATTCTATTAACTCGCCTCCAGTAAAGATGCTCTTATCAGCATTTAACCGTATCGCCAGATCCGGGAAAGTGCCTTTGTTTCGGCAAGAAAGTATTGCTTTGTCAAAAGGAAAATCTTCAAGCTTCTTTTTTGCAAGAAAATGTTTTTTAGTTTCAACAAGCGACTTAAAAAAATGATATATGGAATACCTTATCTCTCCACCCCAAGTATTGAAAGCTGTTTAATTCTATGTTTTTCCG
>CAZHHV010000013.1:12767-19257 GCA_964532335.1 uncultured Nitrospiraceae bacterium | reverse complement strand
CCCAAATTTTTTCAATAGCATCAGTATAAACATAATCATTATAATATCTTTGAATATTGTCAGACTCTTTGATATTCATCAGCCTTTTTTCTATACAGGTTACATTTTCTTTATCCTTCTCGATGCCTATAGAATTTCTTTTTAATTGTTCCGCAACTACCAATGTTGTCCCTGTTCCTGCAAAGGGGTCTAAAATTGTATCATTTGGATTTGACGAGGATAAAATTATTCTTAAAAGCAGTTGGATAGGTGATTGTTGTTTATGAAACCGCTCACCATTAGGCTTACGAATAGCCTCATCTCCGGCAAAATAACCTGCTGTAAGCTCTCTAATATCTTCCCACACATCTGTCACATACATACCGCCTTCCCTTTCAAATTTATAGTTTGGAGGCAAGGGCGGATTAATCCTTAATCTATTAAAAGCCCTCATTTTTTTGCCCTTGACCGCATAAGCTATTATCTGATAATGTTTTCCAAATTTATTGCTGCACGGTACTGCCGATGTCTTTTTCTTCCAGATTATTAAGTTCTGTAAATTCCAGCCCGATTGCCTTAAACAATTTAAAACCTGTTCTGTATTCTTTTCCCTCTGCATAAAATAAATTGCACCGCCTTGAGATGTTATTTTGTAAACCTTCTTACAAATATCTCTCATCCAATTCCAATAGATTTCATCAGGCAGACTGTCATCATGTTCTGAATATTCCTTGCCCTGATTAAATGGCGGGTCAAGGAAAGTTAAGTCAATATTCGCGGATAGTATTTCTACCTCTTTTGTGCAATCGCCATTAATTAGTGTATAAGCCATTTATTATTCCTCATCTTCATATTCTTTTATTTCACCATCTTCTGTAATAATATTTTCCCACTCTCCTTCTTCTCTATCATCATCAAGTTTGTTCTCAAGATAGATTGCAAATTTGGAGTCAGCAAGAAAATCTTTAGCTATTTTCGTAAACTTCTTAGCTCGTCGTCCTGTAACAACCCATGTCGAGTCGTGAAATTCAGGATAAGAATCATAATTTTCAATTTGATGTTCGGTAAGCAGTTCTGATGATATAACATTTTGATTAGTGATACATGAGGTTTTTTGGGTGGCTTTGCATATTGCTCTAATATAAAACTCATAATGCTTTTCGTCAATTTTATCGCAAACGACTTGAAAATCGTATCTCTTGCCAACTATATTTTCAGTCATTTTTTACCTCTCCTATTTCTTTCATGCTCATGCAATTGCCGGTTATTAATCTATGATTAGTTGGCATATAGCTAACCTATACGTACATAAATTACTATATCGGTATTTTTCATAAATAGCTATCGCTCAACAAACTATAAATGGATTTAATAATCGTTAACATTTTCTCAACCTCATCCAGCCTTATCATATTCGGTCCGTCGCATAAGGCCTTTTCAGGTTCCGGATGAACTTCAAAGAATAAGCCGTCAACACCGACGGCGACTGCTGCCCGCGCCAATGGCTCTGCAAATTCCCTCTGGCCTCCCGATGAAGTGCCCTGTCCGCCTGGAAGCTGGAGGCTGTGTGTAACATCAAATATCACGGGATAGCCGAAGGAACGCATTATCGGAAATGCCCTGAAATCAACAACAAGATTGTTATATCCGAAAGATGCGCCCCTTTCTGTGATGAATAAATTATGATTGCCCTCTGCTGTGAATTTCTCTATTATGTTTTTAACATCCCATGGCGCAAGGAACTGGCCTTTTTTGATATTCACAGGCTTTCCTGTTTTTGCTGCCGCTGAAATAAGGTCTGTCTGCCTGCATAGGAATGCAGGAATCTGCAATGCATCAAGAACCTCTGACGCCGGTTTCACTTCTGCAATAGAATGCACATCAGAGATAACGGGGATATTCAATTTGTTTTTTATGTCTGAAAGTATTCTTAATCCTTTTTCAATCCCCGGGCCCCTGAAAGATTTTATTGAGGTCCTGTTGGCCTTATCATAGGAGCATTTAAATACAAAGGAAAGGCTGGCGCTGCCACATATGTCCTTCAGCCTTTGGGCAGTGTGAAGCGTTACATCTTCATTCTCAATAACACACGGGCCTGCAATTATCAGGGGAGGATTATTTCCCCCAAGCTTTATACCCGCTATATTCACCTCTTTTGTCAGTGTAACCATTAAGAGCGTTTTTCCTCTCTACGAGCCATCGGCTTTATCTTTTTTCATCTCTACTTTGCTCTCGTCATACTGAAACAGAGCGCGTTTTTCCCTTAAGGAGGCGGCTATAAATTCTCTGAATAACGGATGAGGGTCTGTCGGTCTTGACTTAAATTCAGGATGAAACTGGCAGCCTAAAAACCAAGGATGCTCTTCCACCTCAATAATCTCCCCCAACTCTCCGTCAGGGCTTGTTCCGCTTATCTTCATCCCGTGCCGTGAGAGTATCCCCTTATATGCATTGTTGAACTCATACCTGTGCCTGTGCCTTTCTGAGATTTCCTTTATGCCGTAAGCCTTGAATGCATTTGTATTGCTTTCAAGGACACAGGGATATGCTCCAAGCCTCATCGTGCCTCCCTTTTCAGAGGCATCAGTCCTTTCCTCTATCCTGCCTTTCCGGAAATCAAACCATCTCTCCATGAGATAAATTACAGGGTCTTTTGCATTCAGGTCAAACTCTGTGCTGTTTGCGTTAAGTCCGCATACATTCCGTGCATACTCAATCACAGCGCACTGCATCCCAAGGCATATCCCGAAATAAGGTATCTTTTTCTCGCGGGCATATTTTACAGCCTCAATCTTGCCTTCAATCCCCCTGTAACCAAACCCTCCGGGCACCAGGATGCCGTCTGCTGCTGATAGATATTTATCTGCTCCATGGACTTCTATTTCCTCTGAGTCAATCCACTGGAGATTTACCTTTGCATCATTTGCGATTCCGCCGTGTGTCAGCGCTTCTATAAGGCTTTTATATGAATCCTTAAGCCCAACGTATTTGCCGACTATTGCAATATTCGCCTCATGTTTCGGCTCTTTTAACTTTCTTACTATGTCTTTCCACTGCATCAGGTCAGCGTCTTTTGCAGGGAGCTTTAGCTTAGTGATAATCTGCTGGTCAAGCCCTTCGGCGCTGAGCGCCATAGGCACCTCGTATATTGTATCCACATCCATTGCCGTGATAACCGCGTCGCCTTCAAGGTTACAGTGGATTGCTATCTTTTTCTTTGCCTCAGGAGTTATCGGCTTGTCTGTTCTGCATAAGAGCAGGTCAGGCTGGATACCGATTGCGCGAAGCTCCCTTACACTGTGCTGTGTGGGTTTTGTCTTAAGCTCGCCTGCTGTCTTTATATAAGGCACCAGCGTAAGATGCATATAGAGAACGTTTTCTCTTCCTACGTCATAGCGCATCTGCCTTATTGCCTCAAGGAACGGAAGGCTCTCGATATCGCCGATTGTGCCGCCTATCTCCACTATAACTACATCATTATTATCGCTTACTGATTTTATGGCGCGCTTTATCTCGTCAGTTAGATGAGGCACGACCTGAACCGTGTCGCCGAGATAATCGCCGCGCCTTTCTTTTGTTATGACATTGTAATATATCTTTCCCGTCGTATAATTATTTGCCTGAGATGTTCTTATATGCGTGAACCTCTCATAATGCCCGAGGTCCAGGTCTGTTTCTGCGCCGTCATCTGTTACGAAGACCTCGCCGTGCTGAAACGGGCTCAGCGTGCCGGGGTCAACATTGATGTAAGGGTCAAGCTTCTGGATTGTGACTTTCAGCCCCCGCGCCTCAAGAAGGGCGCCTGTTGCAGCGGCAGCAATGCCTTTTCCCAATGACGAGACAACTCCGCCTGTTACGAAGATAAACTTAGCCATTTCTTCACCCTCTCTAAGTCCTGCGGTGTATCAACACCCACAGTTTCGTAAGTTGTTTCCTTTACTTTTATGCGAAATCCGTTCACGAGCGCCCTAAGCTGTTCAAGTTTCTCTGTTTTCTCTAATTCCACGGGTTCCATTTTTGCAAGGTTTAAAAGCACATCGCGCCTGTAACTGTAAATGCCGAGATGTTTGAAGACCGTGAACCGTGAACCGTGAACTGTGAACCGTCCAAACCCCTTCCACTCATCCCTGTGATACGGTATCGGCGCTCTTGAAAAATACATGGCAAAGCCTTCTTTATCAAAAACAGCCTTAACAACATTGGGGTCAAATACTTCTTCAGGGCCTTCTATTTTTTTTATCAGGGTTCCCATTGCCGCTCTTTTATCGTCAAGCAGCCTGATGACGTCGTCTATCATATCAGCCCTGATGAGAGGTTCATCTCCCTGAACATTGACAATTATATCATAATCCAGAGCGCCTGCCGCCTCTGCTATCCGGTCTGTTCCAGATGCGTGTTCTTTTGAAGTCATTACAGCCTTACCGCCGAATTCAAGCACGGCATTGAATATGTTCTCGCTGTCTGTTGCAACAATGACATCTTCTGCAAGGCGTGACTTTTTTGAATTCTCATACACATGCCGGATTAAAGGTTTCCCATTTAGGGGTGCAAGGGGCTTTCCCGGAAAACGGGTTGACTCATAACGGGCAGGGATAATAACAATCGCTGTCATGCGCTTGGATAATTATAAATGATTTTAAAATAAAATTAAATGAAAAAACCGATTGTGATGTTATACAGTTAGAAAATTATAAAAAATGAGCCCGATTTGTGTCAATAGTAATTGAAGTTTAACTTGGGCTTTGGTAATATAGAAAAACTATAGAGTAACTTGTTAAGTGTGAATTACAAAAAAGGGGAGGAATTGAATTCATGTTTAAATCGAAAGCTATCTTGAGCATGTTGGTAATTTTAATGTTTCAACTCTACTCACCTGTTTTTATATTTGCAGAAGATTCCATTTTTGACAATTCAATGAAAGCAGTAGCAAATAAACTTGCAGGTTCATTACGTGATTCTAAAATTACAAAAGTTGCAGTATTAGAACCAGAAAGTGTTAGTGGTGAAGTATCTGAATTAGGCGTACTTATTTCAGAAAGCATTATAGGCTATTTATTTGAAAATCAAAAGGGCTTGAGAGTTATTGAGCGGCGGCTTTTAGGCAAGATTCTTGAGGAGCATGGCTTTACGCAAAGTGGTTTAGTAGATAAAAAAACTATCCAAAAACTCGGTAAAATTCTTGGAGTTGAAGGTATTGTTATAGGCACAATTGCAAAAGTTGACAAGGATTATAGAGTCAATCTAAGACTATTGGATGTAAAAACTGCAGAGGTAATTACGGTTTCACGAGGCTCTTTTAGCAGCAACACAGGGTTGGATAATGCTTTTGTTCGTATGATAAGAGGAAAAGGCTCTCAAATTGCGGCTTCTCAAATAGGAAAAAATGCGGCACCTCAAACAGTTAAAAGAGCATTGCTTGATCTTGATTGGAAAAATTATGAAGATGGTGATTTCCCAGATGGGTATGGAGGGTTAAGAGTATTTAAAGCATTCGGAGGAAAAGTTCTCGCTTCTCCACGCAATGGGAATTATTCCTTTGAGATTTCATCGCCATTCCCTTCTGATTTCAGATTGTCTATGGAACTTGGCGGAAATACAGGAAATAGTAATACTCGCTGTTTCATTATTAACCTAATTGGTCCAGATGGAGATTTGCCTTGGTATGTTTGCCCACATCCTGTTGGTGGTGGTGAATGGTATGCAGGTTTTGTAGATACTAATATAAACGGGAGCAAGAAACAACGTAATTCTTCGCCTACAGAAATTGAATTACAAAAGAAGGGCGACGTGTATAAAATATTTATTGCAAATAATATGGTCGTATCGTTGAAAGACAATAAGTTTTCACAATTTAATGGTTTCAAAGTGAAATTTAAATCTGGAACGTTTGATCCGTCAGAATATAATAATGGTCATTTTATTTCTAAAGTAAAACTAACTGATTTTTAATTCTTTAAAAAAATGTGGCACCTGTCTAAAAACTATTAATTTGTCACCCGGAATTTATTTCAGGGTCTCATAACTCATTGATTTTATTAGATGCTGAAACAAGTTCAGCATGACATAATACACTGTTCCATGAGTTTTTAGACAGACTCTGTGTCTCTATTTTCCCCTCTTTTTCCATCCCAAGCTGACAAGAGGGAGATAGATTAGGGGATTTTTCACATCAGCCAGTTTATTTTTTATGCAGAAACAAATTACAATCCATCATGGAGTTTGTTGATGTTCTTTTCCCGATTAATCTTGGCCCGCTGACATACAAATGCCCTGAGCATCTGATTGATAAAGCGCATCCCGGAATGCTTGTTTCAGCGCCTCTGAAGAAACAGATAACAAAGGGAATAATTCTCAGCAAATCTTCAGCCCCAATATCTGACAAAATAAAAAACATCAGCGACATCCACGGCGAATCGCCTCTCCTTGAACCGCCCTTACTGAAACTCCTTAACTGGATGTCGGATTATTACATTGCAAATAAAGGTATAGTTCTCAAGAATATGCTTCCGCA
>CAZHHV010000013.1:0-12757 GCA_964532335.1 uncultured Nitrospiraceae bacterium | reverse complement strand
ATTTAAGAAAGTAAAGGCGAGAAAAGGACAGCTATCAGCTATCAGCCATCAGCTTCCAGCCGAGAAACTAAAAGAACTGAGCGAAATTGATAAAAATATCCTCTCCGGAATCAATGAATCAATCTCAAAAAAAGAGTACAAGACATTCCTTCTACATGTGCTGGAGTCAGAATATGAAACCGCATTTATCTCAAAAATTCTTAAACTGAAGAAAAGCGCTATAATCCTTGTGCCTGAAATCGTACACATAAGCCATGTACTTCCTTTTATCAAAGAAACAGCAGGAGAGAGGTTATGCGTACTGCACAGCGGGTTAAGCAAGGGGCAGCGCTCAGAGGCTATGGAAAAAATCATTTCAGGGCAGTGCAATGTAGTGCTTGGCACGAGGGTGGCGGTGTTTGCGCCTTTGAAAAATGTATCTCTTATTTCGGTTATGCATGAGCACAGCAGTTCATACAGGACAGAAGAAGGGCTGAGATTCAATGCAAGGGATATTGCTGTCATGAGGGGCTATCTTGAAAAAGCGGCGGTTGTATTGTCATCCGTCTGCCCTTCAATAGAATCCGTTTATAATTCAAAACGGAGCAAATACACGCTTATCAGGCCTGACGTATATTCCCAGTCGCATCGACTCGAAACCGAGCGCCCGAAGATACGAATACTTAACATGCGTAATGAACGCCAGCCGGCCCCTAATCTTTCAAAGACAGTTATAAATGAAGCGCTGTCGTCTATCAGGAAGAACGAAAAAATAATGTTTGTGATAAATAGGAAAGGCTATTCCATGCTCACGTGCAAGGAATGCGGCAGCACAGAGACATGCGGCAAGTGCAGCATTCCGCTTATGTTCTATAAGAATGATAAGTCTCTGAGATGCCACTACTGCGGGGCCATAGCCGGTTCTCCTGAGAAGTGCAGAAGATGCGGAAGCTTTTCTCTTGAACCAGCAGGCTCCGGCATAGAGCGGGTGGAAGAAAACATTAAAAAGATATTTGATATTGAGCCGCTTAGAATTGACAGCGACATGCTTAAGAGGAAACGCATTCCCGAAGACCTCTCTGATATAACAGAGGGGAAACCCATAATCCTTGGGACAAAGCTTCTTACAAAAAGGCTGCATAGTTCAGAAAAATTAGGAATGGCGGCAGTGCTGAATGCTGACAGCTATCTGAATCAGCCAGACTTCCGCTCTGCTGAAAGGACATTTCATGAGATGTACGGCATTACCGACAAGATAAAACCCGGCGGTTCGCTTTTCATTCAGACAAGGATGCCGCAGAATTATATCTTCAGGCATCTTAAAAACTATGACTATGCTTCCTTCTGCGATGAAGAATTAGAAAAGAGAAAAGAAATGTTATATCCTCCGTTTTCAAAGCTGGCATTAATAACTTTTAAGGGCAGAGATTGCGATACAGTCAGGACAGAAAAGGCAATCAGGGAGATACTTTCAGGCAATAAGGCTTTAGAGGTTCTTGGGCCTTCTCTTTCAGTAAGTAAAAAGGGGCAAAAGGAATACACCCTTCTTCTTAAAACCTCATCCGGCAAAAAACTTCATTCTGCTGTAAGGGAATTTTTGAAAGTTTTTGAGGGTTACAAGGATTTAAAAGTCAGCGTTGCGATTGATGCGTGAGGGGTGGTAATGGCATATTGCAAAAGAATTCAAGTTAATGCTATTTTCTATTAAAATGCGCTAAGGACATAGAAGTAAGAAAGGAGGATATACCGAATGAACCTGACCAATGAGGGTACAGCAATTGCATTAATAAGCGGTGGAATAGGTGGAGTTGCATCGTATTTGTATATAGCCTATGATGGCTTTAAAGCACTGCCTACGAAATCACCATCCAAATCAAAGGAGTTAAAAAAGCAACGCATCTTCTTTTTATTCCTCAGGACGGCATTTGGTGCTATTTCTGGGTTTATTATATCTCTCTGGTTTAGGGATAACTACGAGAATGGGTCTCTCTCAATAATGAAACTTGCCTTTATTTCAGCAATTGCGGGTTTTAGCACAACGATACTGGTTGCTGTGTCTACAACTGTTAGTCGGTATATCTGTAGGAGTGCTAATGCTGGCAAGGAATAATAACGACCGTATAGTTCTTTCCTCGGAATTATCCATGAATGGGAGGTGTTGTGAAAGGCAGGGATTTATTGCCACAGGAAATTATAGGAAGTAAAATATTTTTTATCAGAGGCAAGAAGGTTATGTTAAGCACCCATCTGTCGGAGCTTTATGGAGTTGAGCCAAGATCACTGATTCAGGCTGTAAAAAGAAATATAGAGAGATTCCCTGACGATTTTATGTTTCAGTTAAATAATGAGGAGTTTAAAAACTTGAAATCACAATTTGTGATTTCAAGTTGGGGCGGCTTGCAAGCATCTATGAGGCTATAAGCCGGATAAGCGGGGGATTGTTTTTTTCTCACAAAGTAGCTACAATAGCTACAGAAACCTATGGAGGTGAAAAATGCAGCAATTGGTAGGGATAAGAGAATTAAAAAACAAGCTTACGTATTATCTTGGACTTACAAAAGAAGGGGACACTGTTATTGTTACTGACAGGGGGCTGCCTGTTGCAATCATGCACAGCCTTGACGCAGCCGGAGAGGATGCTAAGATTGAAGAAAAGCTTGCGAGTTTATCAAAGAGAGGGATGATAAGACTTCCTCTTAAAAGAAGGGCTTTAACTCCTCTTAAACCTATAAAAACAAAAGGCAGGCCGGCATCTGAAATTATCATAGAGGAGCGGAGATGATATATTTTGATAGCAGCGCTATAGTCAAACGATTTTTGGAAGAAGCGGGATCTGCAGAGGTTAACAATATTATCCGCGGGACATCTTTAGTGATAACATCCAAGCTGACCTATCCGGAAATACTATCTGCTTTTACACGGAAATACAAGGAAGGGGATATCCCCAAAGGCAAATTTTTAACAGTCATGGATGAGTTTGAAAAGGAATGGAGTTGTTTTATGATAATTGAATTTAAAGACGAGTTATTTTCACTAATTAAAAAATTAATCGTGAGCCATAATTTGCGGGCTGCTGATAGCATTCACCTTTCTTCAGCCTTATGGTTAAAACATTCTGTTAAGGAAGATATTACGTTTGTCACATCAGATGTTAATTTACTCAGAGCTGCTCACGCTGAGAAACTGCATACAATTAACCCTCAAAAAAGGTGAGAAGAAATACAATGCTCAGTTTGAGGGAGAAGGAGAAGTAAGGTGAAAAAACTAATTTTAGTGATATGTGTGGTGTTTTTTATCAGCGCATGTGCGCCTGCTTTCCAGCCCGTTACATCTCTGGAAGAGCTTATGCCAAAGGAAGAGATGAAAAAGAAAAAAGATTGGGTTAAAAATACTAGTGGAGGCGTTGCTGTGGCAACAACAACTGGCGCAACTCTTGTGCTTCTTCCGCTCGCTTTAGCAGTTATTGCCTTTACTCCAAAGACAAAGGAACTAACAGTTAGTGAAATAGCTGATGTAGCTGCAGCCGCTATTTATAATTTTAATGGGGCATATATTTTATATAGTGCTCGCGACGGTGGTGGTGGAGATGTTACCCGTGTCGTTGTAATAGGCAAGCAAGACGATGGAGAGATTAAGCCGTTTGCGCTATATTTTTTCCGATATAAGGACAGAGTAATTTACTACGAGGTGGGGGTTGTGAAAAAAGAAAATAACGGGGATTATTACTATTGGAAGATTCCGCTTTTGAAGAAAAAAGGAGACGCAATCGTTTATAGTTTAGATGAAAACTTAAAACTTAAAAAAGATATTCCTAGTTTAGGCTTTGAGAATAGAATGAATCTAATTTTTGAAAAAGATTCAAGTTTTGAAGAAGTTTATAAAAATAAGCATTCCGTAATTCCTGAAATAAAAGACTATTTTTTGAAAAATAACCCACAAATGACGAAGATTAAATGTGCTAACGGCAGCAGTTGTACCGCTAAAGAAGTAAAAGGAGAGGATGGGAATTAAATCCTCCTCCAGCCTCTCCTCTGCTGTCTACTTCCCCTGAAACGGATACTTATACTGCATAAGATCCTTTGTCGGATTACTGAACATCTCATCAAATATCGTCTTGAATCTTGAATCTCCCATTGGAACGTCTACTACCAAGCTTGTCGGATTCTCCGTGCATGCATCTGTTGCTCTGGAAGCGCTGCCGCACAGAGCCGCCCTTCTAAAATCAATCTTAGAAACAAACACCTGCACGCCGCCCGGAGTATTCTGTACATTAGGTTTCAGCCACGCATCAAGCGTTCTGTCAGCAATGGCCTTTGCATCTCCTGACATGCCGGTAGCGGGGTCAAGTTGGTACGCCGTATTTCCAGTGAGCAAACTTAAAGGAATAGAAGCCCCTGGGAGAAGAGCCTCTCCTACTATAACAAAAGGGTTTAGCCCTGGCATTCTTGCCGTAACTGATGTTGAAGGAGAAAATCCTGTGGCAGCTAAGCCTGTGACTGCTCCTGCCGCTTCGCCGATTAGTAACCCTTGCAACATAGGCCCCATAGCCCATCCCCCTGCTGCCCCCATCGCCGCTCCAATCACCACACTCGCAATAAACACAAAAAACCCCGTCCACCCTGACTTACTTTGACTCCACTGGTAAATCAGCGTCTCATCCACCGGGAAATTGTGGTCACCTTTAACATCTACAAACGAGTAATCCCCTTCAGGTGTGTTCGTTGCATTGACCACATACTCCGAATATAACGAAGCGCTCATGTGCTTGGGAGTTACCACCGTAAACTTCGGGCTTAAGAAATACTGCACCGTGGTTGTAACCTTCTTTTTAAACATGCTCTTGCTTGTGTTTGACTGAACCGCCTGCCTGATGTTTGGCGTTGCGATAATCCCCACAGACGCCTTGTGAATGTGCATTGCAAGTGATACAAGCCTGTAAAAACCTATCTGCGAAATGTCTTTAAAATTCTCGCCGTCCTTATCAAAATCCTTCAGCGCAACCTTGCCCCAGCAGGGATCGTCATTCAGCCTTTGATGCCAGTAGTAATTAGACCTGTTAATCTTAGCCATTTGAAGTCCAAGTCCTGACTTGATAAGATAAAGCGGGTCCAGCAGGTCCTTGCCTGAATCATAGCCGCCGAATCTCTGCATCAAGACTCGGTTGTCTACATCCGGCGGATCATCTCCTTTGAGATATTTATTAGCCCAGTCAGCATTACAGGCGGCATCGTTATTGGGATTCCACTGCAGAAAGGCAAAGTTATAGAGGTGCATGCCGAAGAAGTGCTGAAAGTTCTTGGGGGATATCTTAAGGATTGCCGCTCTTAAATTCGTGCCTACCTGCCATATCTTCATAACTGCCAGTGTTCCCGTAGCCGTTGAAGGGTCGTATTTGGCCAATATCATGGGCGCCGGGTCCCTGGGCAGCTCTATTTTGTTAGAAAGCTGGTTAGACGGGATATTAAGGTATACAGCATCTTCCCTGCCGGCTATTCTGGCCCATGCGTATTTAAGAGCTCCTGAGGGCTCTGAGAGGTCTGTGGCAAGCGGTGGTGTGGTGGCACCGAGTTCAACGGCATGGGCGTTGCCATCTGAGGCAAACTGTATGTTGGATTGCTTAATTTCAAGGTAAGGCGCTGCGATTGTTCCGTGAGAGATTACATATACGCCGACTTATCGCCTATATCGTAATGAATCGGCATGAAGACTTTTCTGAATGTGAAGAATAGAAGCATGAACGCTATGAGAAGAAGGCCATAGACTGCCCCCTCAAAGTTAATCATCCGTACAGAGAAAAGCAAAAGATATAAAGGCATTATGAGTGCAAGGAGATAGCCTTCCGCTAACTTAAAGCAGAACGCCTCTTTTGCTGTTATAAAACCCAGGCATAGCGAAAGCGGAATAAGAAGAAGCGGGCCGTAATTTTTATGCGCGACAATGCTTATCGCATCTCCTTTTCCCGCGATAAAAAGAATTGCCAGAGAAGCGATAGAAAGTATATAAATTTTTATAAGGGTTTTTTTGAATTTGCTGATGTAGAGGTGGATAAAAAAAACGCTCAAGCCGACAGATATGTAAAGAGAGATAAGCAAGATGTTGAATTTGAGGCTGATTAAAGCGTCAGTCGGATGTTTTAAAGAGTTGAGCATCAGGTATGCAGCAAGAGAGATGATTACTGCTGACAGAACAATGCCAATTCTATAAAGCACAACCGTAACCTTGTCTTCTTTTGTCAGAGGCTGGAATATCTGCTGCTCGCCCATGGATTTATGATAACAGATTAAAGAGAAAATTAAGCAATAAAGCAGGGGAGGCTGGCGAAGAATTTTTATAAACGAGCAGCGACCTGCCTGAAATTCTTCTCTCTTCGTATCAGGTCATTCGGCCTTACGCCTTTTGGCACAGGCATAAAAACAATATTCTCATTTCTCGCACTTGTAATATCCATTCCATCAGCATCTTTCATTGATTCAAGCTCAAACAGTTTCTCTTCAAGTCCGGGCGAAAGATATTCTACGGTGTCTTCCTTATCAAGCCTGTTTCTCAGCTCAACCTTTGCAATCCTGTCTTCAATCTCAAGTATAATCCCGACAAGCTCATGGCTCATCCTGTAGGACTCACCGTCAAAGTTATAGTCGTTATCAGGCTGCTTGCCGAAGAACATCCCTGTTGTATATCCCCTGCTTGAGAACATTGAAAGCTCTTTTAACCACCTTGGATTAACAGCGTATTTTCCGTTTCCGAGGGAATCTATCGCCTCCCTGTAAGTCTTGACAACACCTGCAACATAATTTATGCCTTTCATCCTTCCTTCAATCTTGAAGCTGTCTATCCCGGCATCGCTCAGAAGGTGCAGATGCTCAATCATGCAGAGGTCTTTTGAACTCATGATATAAGTTCCCCTGTCATCCTCAAATACAGGGAAGTGCTCTCCCTGCCTTTTTTCTTCCATAAGGGTATAGTTCCACCTGCACGAATTCGTGCATTCGCCCCTGTTTGCGCTCCTTGATGCAAGAAAACTGCTTATATAACATCTTCCTGAATATGAAATGCAGATAGAGCCGTGAACAAAGACCTCAAGTTCAATTTTTACCTTAGAGCGGATCTCCTTAATCTCATCTATCGTGAGTTCTCTTGAAAGCACAAGCCTCTTTGCGCCGAGATTCTCCCAGAATCTTGCTGCTTCGCTGTTTGTGATATTCGCCTGTGTGCTTACATGGACAGCAATCTCAGGAGCGCTTTTTTTGAACATCATGAAAAACCCGGGGTCAGAGAGTATCACTGCGTCAGGCATTGCATCTTTAAGAAACCCTATGTATTCTTCCATCCCTTTTAAGTCCGCATTATGAGGGAAGATGTTTACTGTGACATAAGCCTTTTTATTTACGGCGTGCGTATACTTTATTGCTTCTTTCAATTCTTCAGGTTCAAAGTTGCCTGCCTTGCCTCTGAGGCTGAATCTTGAATCGCCAAGATAAATAGCATCAGCTCCATAATGAATGGCTGTCCTAAGTTTCTCAAAATCTCCGGCAGGTGCAAGAAGTTCAGGTTTTTTCATTTCAGTATCTCCTTTGCCCTTTTAATATCTTTTTTTATCTGCACCTCAAGCGCCTTTGCATTCGGAAATTTCTTTTCATCACGGATGCGCTTTATAAAAAGCACCTTCAATTTTTTGCCTAAAAGATTCCCTGAGAAATTAAAAATATGAACCTCAAGGCTTAATTCAGATGCGCCGAATGTCGGGTTCTTGCCGATATTAGCAACGCCTCTATATATTGGTGAATTGGTGAATTGGTGAATTGGTGAATTGGATACTTTCACGGCATAAACACCCTCTTTAGGGAAATATCCTTTAAATGAAATGTTTGCAGTCGGGGTATGAAGGAGCTTTTCTCCTCTGCCTGCGCCTTTAATCACTGTCCCTTCTATTGAAAAAGGCCTTCCGAGGATTTTTGCAGCCCTGTCAACCCTGCCTTCAAGAATAAGGTTTTTGGTTTTCGTCTCTTTCAAGAGTTCTTTGTAAACAGCCGCAACATCTTTTTTTGTCTTTTCAGGGTTCATGCTGTTATCAATCACAAAATCAGACTTCTTAATCTTTTCTTTTATCGGAAGCTGGCATTTAAGCCTTTCAATCACCTCTTTCGGCGGAATGCCGTGCATGGACAGCCTGTTAATTGCGGTTGTTTCTTTGGTGAATACCGTAATCATCCTATCAAATCTTCCTTCGTATCCTCTCTCAAATATCAAGGGCGCTTCTACGATAAACATCTTGCTTCCATTCTTAGTTTTTCTAAAGAAATCGTCAATCCTTTCAAAGACTAATGGATGAAGAAGGTCTTCAAGCTTAAGCCGCAGTGATTTATTCCTGAAAATCCTTTGAGCGATTTTACTCTTATCAAGATTGCCTTTTTTATCAAATACCCCTGCGCCAAAAAGAGTTTTTATCTTTTTAAGGACTTGTTTTTCCCTGAGAAGCTGCTGCACAACCCAATCAGCGTCAATCGTAACAGCGCCAAGCTCTCTGAACATCTGAAGCACAGCGCTCTTTCCCATGCCGTAATTGCCTGTCAACCCAACTATGAACATGAGATTATTATACATAGAGCCGCCTGTTTCTGCCTGTAATATGCCTTTTATGTTATCCTTAAAATGTGAATTTATCACTCTTTCAAAAACCAAGCAGATACATACGAGATAAACTCTCTCAGAAAAGAGGCGGAGATTAAGGTCTGCCTTGCCTTCCCTGATATCTATGACATCGGGATGTCGCACCTCGGGCTGAGAATCCTTTATAAGATAATCAATGACCTCCCATACGCCTCTGCTGAAAGGGTATTTCACCCATGGCTTGATCTGGAAGAGGAGATGAGGAACAAGGGAATCCCCCTTTCTTCCCTTGAAACAGGCAGGCCGCTGAAGGAGTTTGACATTGTCGGATTCAGCCTTCAGTATGAACTTTCATACACAACTGTCCTTAATGTGCCTCACCTCGGAGGAATCCCGATAAAGAGCGAAGAACGGGCAAAAGGAAACTGGCCGCTGGTAATCGCAGGAGGCCCCTGCACTGTCAATCCCCTTCCAATGTCTCCTTTCATAGATGCATTTTTAATCGGAGACGGTGAAGAAGCGGTTATAGAAATTTTAGAGACATACAGAAGATGGAAAAAAGAAGGGGATGGGAAAAGGGAATCTGTCTTAAATGCACTTTCACAGATTGAAGGGATGTATGTGCCATTATTTCATAATAATCCCCCCATCCCCCCTTTGCTAAAGGGGGGCGAGGGGGGATTTATCAAAAGGCGTTTTATTGAATCGCTTGATTCATCCCCATATCCGGAGGCTCCAATTGTGCCTTACACCGCCATCGTCCATGACAGGGTAAATGTAGAGGTATCGCGCGGCTGCACGATGGGATGCAGGTTCTGTCAGGCAGGGATGATTTACAGGCCGCTTCGTGAAAGAAGCCCTGAAAATATCCTGAAAATTGCAGGGAATTCGCTCAGGAATACGGGATACGAAGATGTCTCTTTCACATCCCTGAGCGCAGGAGATTACTCATGCCTTTTGCCTTTGATTAAAGAATTCAACAACCGGTTTTCTGATAAAAAAATTTCACTCTCACTGCCTTCGTTAAGGGTTGCCGCTGTTGACAGAGACATCCTTAAAGAGATAAAGAGTGTCAGGAAGACAGGCTTTACAATAGCTCCAGAGGCCGGGACTGAAAGGCTGCGTAATGTCATAAACAAAGATTTCACAGAGGAAGATTACGAGAGAAGCCTTAATGCGCTTTTTGAAGAAGGCTGGCAGAATCTCAAGCTGTATTATATGGTAGGGCTTCCTACCGAGACAGACGCGGATATACAGGCAATACCTGAGATGATAATGAAGGCTTTAAGGATTGCAAAAGCGCACACAGGAAGACATGTAAAAATAAATGTGGGTGTCTCTCCATTTGTCCCAAAATCCCATACGCCATTTCAGTGGCATGGCCAGGAAAACATTGAGAGCATAAAGAGGAAGATGAAATATCTGAAAGAGATATTCAGGAAAAAGAGATTTGAGTTTAAGGGGCACAGGGAAGATATGAGCTTTCTTGAGGCGGTATTTGCGAGGGGAGACGAGAGGCTTGCTCCTTTGATAGAGAAGGCGTGGTCTCTGGGATGCAGGCTTGATGCGTGGGGAGAGATATTTGATTTTCAGAAATGGACTCAGGCGATGGAAGAGACAGGCATAAATGCATCAGCATATGCGGAAAAAACTTACGGGACAGATGAAAGGCTGCCGTGGGACATTATTGATACAGGAGTAAGTAAAGACTTCCTCTGTAAGGAATATCAGAGGGCAATAACAGGAGAAAAAACATCTGACTGCAGGAAGGTTTGTCATGCGTGCGGGCTGAAGTGTAAGACAGACAGCTATCAGCTGTCAGCTGTCAGCGTTCAGCCCTCATTCTCCGATTCACCGATTCTCCGATTCACCAACGTGCCTATTCACCCATTCACCCATTCACCGATTCACCGAATCAGAATTGAGTTTTCAAAAACAGGCGTTTTGAAATATCTCTCCCATCTTGAACTTGTTACAGCGCTATTCCGTGCAATGAGGAGGGCGGAAATACCGCTTAAGTATTCGCAGGGATTTCATCCATCGCCAAAAGCGGCTTTCGGGCCTGCTCTCGGCGTGGGCATAGCAGGCCTCAGAGAATACTTTGATATGGAGATAACACCTCCGTTTGATATAGACTATTTTATACCGAAGATGAATTCTGTTCTGCCGGAAGACTTAAAAATAAAGGATGCTGTTTTAATATCTGACAAAGAGCCGTCCCTGAGCAGTTTCATATCGCGTTACGAATACGAGATAATTTGCGATGACTCGGCAGTTGCTAAAAGGTATTTGGAACAAAAATTAGAAATTGCAGGATTAGAAGAGGCTTCAATTACGGATAATAAAACTGTGAGGCTTACGCTTGTTGACAGCAAGGATAAAAAACCAAAGCTCAGCGAGATACTCCCTGAGATATTCGGTGTATCATATAAAGAGCTTGATATAACGAGGGTTGTGATGTACGGCTGGAAGGGCGAATGGTCGCTGCCTCTTGGAATCGAGCCGCAACGACCGGAAAGGGATATAACATGGTTAGCGAAATCCTGATTAATGCAACACATGAAGAAATAAGAGTAGCTCTCCTTGAAGGCGGGCAGGTGGTTGAATTCTATATTGAGAGGAAGCGCGATGCAAGCCTTGTAGGCAATATCTACAAGGGAAAGGTCGTAAAGATACTTCCGGGAATGCAGTCTGCCTTTGTTGATATGGGGATTGAAAGAGCGGCGTTTCTTTATGTCGCAGACATAAGGGCTGACATCGAAGAATACGCTCCGTTTATTGAAGAGGAAGAAAAAGGCGATTCCGTTGAATTTATCTCGCGCAAAGGCAGGTCGGATATTGCCATAGAAGAGCTTATCCAGTCCGGGCAGGAAATTCTTGTACATGTCTCAAAAGACCCTATAGGCAGCAAAGGCGCGCGCGTGACATCATACATCACGCTGCCGGGCCGCTATCTGGTGCTGATGCCGAATGTTGAGCATGTAGGCATTTCAAGGAGAATTGCCGATGAACAGGAGAGGACTAGGTTAAAAACAATCGCAGAAACAATAAAACCGAAAGGTTACGGACTTATAATCAGAACTGCCAGCGAAAGATGCAGCGAAGAAGAACTGAAAAAGGATTTGGATTTTCTTATTCTGCTCTGGGAAAACATACAGAGGAAAAAAGAAAAGGTAACAGCGCCTTCTCTGCTTTACAGCGACCTTGATCTGGTATTCAGAAGCGTCAGAGACCTGCTTACGCAGGACGTTGAGAGACTTGTCATTGACTCTGCCGAGGAGTATGAAAGGATAAAGGAATTTGTCAAAACATATTTCCCAAAGCTCCTTGACAAGATAGTTTTCTATGAAGGACAGGAGCCGATATTTGATGCATTCGGTGTAGAACTGGATATCTCAAGGGCGCTCGGTAGAAGGGTCTGGCTCAAGTCAGGAGGCTATATCGTGACTGACCAGACAGAGGCGATGACTGTAATAGACGTCAATACAGGGAAGTTTGTCGGCAAGGACGGTTTGGAGGACACGATATTAAAGACGAATCTTGAGGCTGTCAAGGAGATTGCATACCAGATAAGGCTGAGGAATCTCGGCGGAATAATAATAGTTGACTTCATTGATATGGAAAAACTGGAAAACAGGGAAAAAGTGTTTAATGCATTTGTTGAGGCGATGAAAAAAGACAGGGCGAAAAACACCATCCTGCACATATCAGAGCTCGGGCTTATACAGATGACAAGGAAGCGCGTAAGGGAAAGCCTCGGCAGGACTCTCTGCGAGCCATGTCCATACTGCGAGGGGAAGGGATTTGTGAAATCTCCGCGCACGCTTTGTTATGAGATATTCAGGGATATAAGCAAGCTTGCGATGCATGGCAGCGAAAAGATAATCATTACTGCCCATCCTTCTGTCGCGGAACTCCTGTCTGACGAAGAGAGGCTTGGCATTGAAGATATTGAGAACAAATACGGCATTAAGGTGATTATTAAAGAGAGCAATGTCCTTCATCAGGAGAAATACGAGATCGCATCACTCTGATTTTAACGCCAGCAGTATAGACACAGGCAGCGTTCACAAATTTATTTAACCTGATAATTTATTGGGATCATCCTGTTTCTTCAGCTTGCTACAGGGTTACCATATTTCTGTCATTCTGGCTCCCGTCCTCCGCAGTA
>CAZHHV010000012.1:17749-25094 GCA_964532335.1 uncultured Nitrospiraceae bacterium | reverse complement strand
AGATTCCTTTGCTTCCAAGTGTAACCTCATGGAAAGAAGTTGATATTCGAGAATATAGAGAAGAATTGGTTTCTCTGAATGACACATATAAAAATCAAATTTTAGTTGAACCTCAATATTTTCTTCAAGGTATTGAAGGTTCTATAAAAGAATGTTTTGTGCGTGAAACTGTTGCTAAAATGCTTGTTGAAGCTTCAAAGTTGCTTCCGCAAAATTATAAGTTTATAGTCTGGGATGCATGGAGGCCAGTCGAAGTCCAAACGACAATATTTACTAGATATAAGAAAGAAATGAAACATCTAAATCCTGAGATTGCTGAAGAGGATTTAATTAATTTAGTGCAGAAATATGTCTCTCGCCCATCTCTAGATAGAAAAAGTCCTCCACCGCATAGCACGGGTGGAGCTGTAGATTTGTCCATCGTTGACAAATCAGGGAACTGTTTAGATATGGGAACGCTATATGATGATTTTAGCGATAAAGCAAGCACCAGATATTTTGAAGAAAAAATAGAAATGGAAGAAGACCTCTCAGATAATGAGATGATTATTCTTAATAATAGACGATTATTATTTCATACGCTAACAGGTGTTGGATTTACCAATTATCCAGATGAATGGTGGCATTTCGATTATGGCAACCAGTTCTGGGGAAAAGTTAAAGGTGTAAGTGCAATATATGGAAGATTTGATTTTGGAGATTTGTATAAGAAGATATGAAGATTGAATTAGATGGAATAAAAGTTTCTTATGAATGTTATGGCAAAGGAGATAATATTGTCTTGCTGCATGGATGGGGGGGGGCTGCCCTTAGTTTTAAACCTGTTTCTGACTACCTATCTAAAAGCTATAGAGTATATGCATTGGATTTTCCTGGATTTGGAAACAGTGATATTCCACCTGAGCCGTGGGGGACGGAAGACTATGGAAATTTTGTTTTGAAGTTTCTTAACGAGATGTTAATAGAAAAAACAAATATAATAGCCCATTCTTTTGGCGGAAGGGTGGCTATATGGTTAGCTGCAAATTTTCCTGGAAAAGTTAATAAACTGGTACTTGTTGATAGTGCTGGTATTAAACCAAGGAGAACATTAAAGTACCACATTAAAGTTGCAGTTGCTAAAACTGGCAAACGAATTTTTTCTCACTCCATTTTTGGCAAATATGGTGAACGTTTGCTTCATGACTTATACAGATTAGTTGGCTCTAAAGATTATCGACAGCAGTCCGGGACAATGAGATCAATCCTAGTGAAAGTAGTCAATGAAGATTTAAGAACTTTGTTATCCAAGATCATTGTCCCAACGCTTCTAATATGGGGAGAAAATGATAAAGATGTGCCCTTGGCTTATGCAAAGATAATGGAAAAGGAGATTAAGGATGCTGGATTGGTTATTTTTAAGGGTGCAGGGCATTTTTCATATCTGGATAGGCTTACTGATTTTTGCATGATTGTGTCTAAATTTTTTGAAAATACAGAAGGAGTTGAGAGTTATGGCTAATATTCTTGTGCATATAATTAGCACTGTTGCCATTGGAACACTGCTATTCATTACTATTTTAAGACTTGTTATGTTTCTCCACATGCTTCAACTTGAAGGATATAAAACTGAAAGATTTATAAAGTGGCTTATAAATAACCCTAATAAGATTCTAGTAATCAGAACCGTTAAAGATTCAAAAAAGAAATTAGTTTTTACTGCAAGAGCTATGAGGCTTTGCATTTTGACACTGATGTTATTGGGTTTTATAGTATATAATCTTTCAAAGCTTTCTCTATTTATCTTTATATCCACGATATTCTTAACCGGGTTCTTTGTCCCATTTTTCCTTGTAATGTCTAACATCCTTATTTATCCCCTTGAGACAATAATCAACAATCTATATCTCAGGTCAGCAAAGAAGATGATGACAAAGCTGAAACTTAAGGTGGTCGCTATCACTGGCAGTTATGGTAAAACAAGCACAAAAGATATTCTGACCCATATTCTTTCTGGGAGATATAAGGTTTTAAAGACTCCAGGAAGTTTTAATACCCCAATGGGTCTTTGCAAGGTGATCAGAGGAGAGCTAAAGCCAGAACATGAGGTATTTATTGTCGAGTTGGGAGCAAGGAAGAAAGGAGAAATAAAAGAATTATGTGAACTGGTAAAGCCAGAGGTAGGCATCATTACAGCTATCGGCCATCAACATCTCGAAATGTTTACGACCATAGAAAATATTATAGATACAAAATATGAACTTATTGAATCATTGCCATCTCATGGAGTTGCAGTATTCAATGGTGACGATGAAAACTGTAGACAGCTTGCTCAAAAGACTAAGGGTAAAAAGGTTTTGCTTTATGGTATCAATAAGAGCGATGTAAAACTGCATCTTTCAGCAAGGGATATTTCGACAAGCAATCAGGGGATATATTTCCTGGCACAAAATAGTAAAGGTAGTGCTGTGTCTTATCATTGCAAACTTCTAGGTAGACATAATGTCTCTAATATATTAGCAGCAGCCACTGTTGCTTTGGAATTTGGAATGTCCCTAAACGAGATTGCAGAGGCTGTTAAGACATTAGAGCAGACACCTCATAGATTACAGCTAATTTCTGGTGCAGGAGGAGTAACAGTAATAGACGATGCCTTTAATGCAAACCCTGTTGGTGCAAAAATAGCATTAGAAGTGCTCGCAGAATTTAAAAGTAGTAGAAAGATTTTGGTAACACCAGGGTTTGTAGAACTCGGAGAGAGAGAGTATGAAGAGAATAAACAGTTGGGAACTAGAGCAGCTAAGGTGTGTGATATTGTATTTTTAGTTGGTCCCCAAAAAACAAAACCTATACTTGAGGGCTTAAAAGAAGCAGGATTCCATGAGATAAATATATTTGTGGAAAAAAGTCTAAATGCAGTAACAGAAAGATTTAAAAATATATTAAAAGCTGGAGACGTTGTCTTGTTCGAAAACGATTTACCGGATACTTACAATGAGTAAGAAGGGGGATAAATTGCAACAGGAAGAGAGTAGTAAGGTGCATAAAGAGAATATCAGCTTACGCGCATGGGCAATTTCTCTATGGCTTATTTTATCAGGATTGATAGTATGGTGGATTCATGGGTGGGGAGAAGTAGAATTATTAAAAGTATTGTGGAAACATCTAACAGAAATTTTACTTATGGCAGGGTTTATTGGAATAGTTTATGAGTTGTGGATTCGGAGAGAATTTGAGAGAGAAATGGAAAATACAGTACTTCGAGCAGTTAATGCCAACGCCACGCTCCTAAAGGAAAAATTTAGAGGTGAAGCAGTTGATTCTATAATTAGAAACTGTCTTGAAGCCAAGTTGTGCAATGAAGGGAGGGCGACTGCTCTTTATGAAGGTTTAATTTCTCCATATGTGGCTGTAGAAAGTTTTAGAAATAAATTTGACTATGAAATCAAGCTCAATAAGTTGGATAACAATATCACAGCCAATGAAATTACTTTTAGTAGAGATTCATATTTTAGAGTAATTGAAGAATTAACCTATATAAAGCGGTTAAACATTAAGAGTGGTATGGAATTCGTGGTAGGTCTTTGTCTAAACGATTCACAGCTTGAAAATTATAAAGATAAAAATTGCATCTATAGAACTATTTTTAGAATTGGAGAAAGTGAGAAGGCTGTATTGAATAGACCCCTGCCAGAAGATATTTTCAAAATAGAAGTAAAGCTTAACGACAAAGAATTGACATCTTCATTGACGGAATATGATGCTAAGAACGGAATTAAAATAGTTTGCAAGTATAAAGGCGAAAAAATTAACGTAGATGAAGAGTCTACTTTTTATGTAAAAGTAGTTACCCTTCATAATAAGAATGTAAATTATTATACTGCATACCTTTACGATCCAAGCAAGTGTCCAAAAATAAAATTGCATTACACCGATGAAATAAAAGACATTTTTGCTGTTACTCATTTTACAACTAGTAAGGGTAAAGATGTAATCCCCAAACGTGATAACGATGCAAGACATATTTCAGTAGATACTGATGAATGGGTATTCCCTACTAGTGGAGTTGTTTTTGTATGGAAGTTGTGTAATAAGGAGGATTGAATCTATGGAATGGAGAAATGAGGAATTATACATAGTTACTCTCAGATGGAAAGACAATTTTAAAAAATTATATCTTGGTGGTGAGAAAGGGGAAACCGGAAAAGAAAAAATTGGAAAAGCACTAAAAGATATAGAGGCAATTAGAGCTTCAACGGAAAAATGGGAAGACTTTTACAACAAGTCATTGGCAATCCTAAAGAAATTTGGGTTCGAAAGGGTGGACGTATGAATGCAAGGAGCGATAAGTGGGCAAATTAAGGATAGGAGTAATATTGGGGTCCCGATCAGTTGAACATGAGGTGTCAATAGTTACCGCACAACAGGTTATGCAGGCTATGAATAAAGACAAATATGAAGTTATTCCAATTTACATTACAAAAGAAGGTCATTGGTTCACTGGTAAAAAATTACTCAAACTGGAAAGCTTTAAAGATTTGCAATCATTAATTTCTGGTTTAGAGAAGGCTTATATTTCACCCGATCCTTCTGTTAAATCCTTGGTTATGGTATCTAAAAAATGGTTTAGAAAGGCATCAATAGAAGAAATTGATGTTGCCTTTCCTCTGGTTCATGGAACGTATGGGGAGGATGGTACGTTGCAAGGACTCTTGGAATTAGCAAATATACCTTATGTAGGGGCAGGCGTGCTCGGTTCAGCGATTGGGATGGATAAAATAGTTATGAAGGCGCTTTTTAAGGAGAATCAATTACCTACTGTTAAATATGTCTGGTTTTTAAGGAATAAATGGAAAAATAAGCAGGAAGAGATAATTACTGAAATAGAGGCGAATCTTAAATATCCGTTTTTTATTAAGCCTGCCAATTTAGGTTCAAGCATAGGTATTTCAAAGGCAAAAAATAGAGAGGATTTGGTACAAGCTTTAGATGTTGCCAGCCACTATGATAGGCGGTTGATAGTAGAGGAATCTTTAGAAGGATGCATTGAAATTAATTGCTCTGTTCTTGGCAATGAAGAACCAATTTCTTCGGTATGTGAACAGCCTGTTTTATGGGAAGAATTTTTAAATTATGATGAAAAATATTTAAGAGGAGGTAAGACTTCTGGCTTGAAAGGGTTGCAGCGGAGAATTCCTGCACCGATTTCTCAAGAACTTACAGAAAAGATTCAACAATTAGCCATCAAAGCCTTTAAGTCTATTGATTGTCGGGGTATTGCAAGAGTTGATTTCCTTGTTAATACAGAGAAGGAGGAGGTATTTATAAATGAAATAAACACCATACCGGGTTCTATTTCTTTTTATTTATGGGAGGCTACTGGTATTAAATTCTCTGAACTGGTTGATAGGCTTATAGATTTAGCTATGGATACATTTAAAGAAAAAAGTAAAACGACTTATTCTTATGATTCAGCATTACTAAAACAAATTAATAGTCATTCTTCTAAGTTAGGTAAATAAATGGAATTTTTAGGTTCAGAGAGGAAATATTAAATTGTGAAGGGTTCAAGGGGAATGGGGATGGAAAAAGTTTTAGAAATAAACCCCGTTAGAGATGTATTTCTAAACGGGGCAAATAAAGAGGCAGAGAATGCTTTATAGTCTTCTTTATAGCTTGCATGATTGGTTTTCTCCATTTAATGTCTTTAGATATATAACATTCAGGAGCGCACTTGCAGTTCTTACGGCAATGCTTATTACATTCATCCTCGGGCCGAAGGTTATAAAAAGGCTCGGCAGGTTCAGCGTAACACAACAGGTGAGGGATGACGGTCCCCAGACGCATCTTGGCAAGACAGGAACACCAACAATGGGCGGAGTCCTCATAATAATCTCTATACTTGTCACCATTCTTCTCTGGGGTGACCTGACCAATAAATATATACTAATGATGATTTTTTCTCTCGTAGGTTTTGGAGCTATAGGATTTACTGATGATTATCTGAAGGTTGTAAAGAGAAATCCTAAAGGACTGCGCGGCTGTTATAAATTCGGGGCGCAGGTGCTTCTTGCCTTGGCGATAAGCATATTCCTTTACATGAACCCCAAAGACCCTTATAACGATGTCCTGAGCATTCCGTTTTTCAAGAAATGGCTTTTTGATCTTGGATGGTTCTATGTGCCGTTTTCTATTATTGTTATCGTAGGGTCCTCCAATGCAGTCAATCTAACGGACGGCATAGACGGTCTTGCTGTTGGACTTGTCGGGATTTCAGTGCTTGCCACAGGGATACTTGTTTATATATCCGGCAATTTCAAATTTTCACAATATCTGCAGGTTCTTTATATCCCCGGCACAGGAGAACTGACTGTATTTTGCGGCGCTATTCTTGGGGCATCTCTCGGCTTCCTCTGGTATAACTCATATCCGGCGGATGTGTTTCTGGGAGATGTCGGCTCTCTCTCTCTCGGCGGCGCGCTTGGAACGCTTGCTATAATAACAAAACAGGAGATAGTGCTTGCGGTTGTGGGAGGGATTTTTGTTATAGAAACGCTCTCGGTTGTATTTCAGGTCGCATCGTTCAAGTTAACAGGAAAGAGGATGTTCAGGATGGCTCCAATACACCATCACTTTGAACTCAAGGGATGGCCTGAACCGAAAGTTATAGTCAGATTCTGGATAGTCGGAATAATGCTGGCTCTTCTGAGCCTTGCAACACTAAAGCTGAGGTGATTATGAAACAGTCAACAGAGCAACAGAGCAGTAGAGCAGCAGAACAACAGTCTTTAGTGCAGAAATCTTTAACTACTGGGCTACGGGGCTACTGCGCTACTGCTCTTATCTCACTGTTCATTGTTCACTGCTCACTGCTCACTGCTTATGCTGATGAGATTTCCTCAAAGGCAGCAGTTGTTATGGAGGCTTCAACAGGCAGGGTGCTGTTTGCAAAAAATCCAAACCTGAAACTGCCTCCTGCAAGCACAACTAAACTTGTGACAGCCATGGTTGTCCTTGACAGGGCTAATATGAGCGATGCAGTGACAATCAGCGAGGCAGCGGCAAATGTCCCCTCGCTTAAGGAAACTAAACTGAGGGCAGGAGAGACTCTGACTGTAGAAACTCTGCTTTACGCAGCGCTTATAAGGTCGGCAAATGACGCTGCATTTGCCCTTGCAGAGGTTGTTGCCGGCTCGGAGAAGAAATTCGTGCAGCTTATAAACAGAAAGGCTATTGCAATAGGGGCATCCCATACAAAGTTTATAAATACTACAGGACTTCCCGGCAAAGGCCAGCATACAACAGCATATGACCTCTCAAAGATAATGAGGTATGCGCTTAAATATCCTGTGATTAGAGAGATTAT
>CAZHHV010000012.1:344-17739 GCA_964532335.1 uncultured Nitrospiraceae bacterium | reverse complement strand
AGGCAAGAAAGAGGCTGAGATAGCTACGGAACAGGGCAGGACGATAGCTCTTGAAAATACTAACAAACTTCTATGGTCTGATAACGGCGCAGTCGGCGGCAAGACAGGATATACGAAAGCGGCAAGGCATTGTTTTGTATACGCCGGCGAAAAAGAAGGCGAGATGGTGATAGTTGCTCTTCTTGGAGCGCAGAGCAGAGAAGTTTTATGGAATGAGGCAGAGAGGCTTGAAACAAGAGGTTTTGCTGTTATTGCAAACAATGAACAGCCGGTTGTTTATTTCACAAAGGCGGATTATAGGAAAACTGCAAAAATAAAATCGTATCAGAAAACTGATAAAGAAAGGTCTGCCAAGGTTGCCTCCAAAAAGAAGCTGAATAAGGCAAAGACCACTAAAAAGGACAATGATAGTCCTGCAAAGGAGAGCAAAAAAGCAAAGGATAAAGGTATTGCTAAAAACGTGGCGTATGGAAATAAGGGATAAGAACATACTTGTTTTCGGCCTTGCAGAAAGCGGTGTCGGCGCTTCAAATCTGCTTGCCAGCCTTGGGGCAAAGGTAACGGTTACTGACGGAAAGGCGAAGGAAGCGTTAATGAAATATGTTGAAAGGCTTTTGCCTGCGGTAAGGCTCAGTCTTGGCGGGCATCCTGACGGGATACTGCAAGGCGTGGATATGATAGTGATAAGCCCCGGTGTGCCGCCTGACATACAGCCGTTGAAGAAGGCAAAGGAGATGGGGATAAAGATTATCGGCGAACTTGAACTTGCGTATCAGATAATCAGCAGTCAGCAGTCAGCAGTCAGCGGTCAGAAAACAAAATTTCTGGCAATAACAGGAACAAACGGTAAATCAACCACTACAACATTATTAAATGAGATGTTAAATAAAGGAGGCTTCAGGACGATTATCGGAGGCAATATCGGAAATGCCATGACAGAGGAGATAGTAAAAGCAGTCAGCACTCAGCAATCAGCAGTCAGCGAAAAACTGAATGCTGAACGCTATAAGCTGAATGCTGATTTTATTGTTGTTGAGGTGTCAAGTTTTCAGCTTGAGGCAATAGAGATGTTTAGGCCTGTAGGCGCATCCATCCTCAATATCACGCCTGACCATATGGACAGATACCATTCAATGGAAAAATACAAAGACGCAAAGGCGCAGATATTCGCAAACCAGAGAGAAGGAGATTTTCTTGTCCTTAATGCGGATGACCTGGAAACGATGAGATTATACGATTCAAGATTCAATCCCGAAACTTATTCGGGACAAGATTCAAGATTACCTGATGTATATTTCTTCAGCCGTAAAAAAGAAGTAAACGGAATTTATTTCAAAGACGGAGTTATTTATTCTAACTTCAACTCTTCACTCTTCACTCTTAACTCTCAACTTATTCATGCTGATGAGATAAACATTAAAGGTGTTCACAACCTGGAGAATGCCATGGCTGCTTCGGCCATGGCTCTCCTTGCAGGATGTCCGGCAGAGGCAGTTGTAAGCGCCTTGAAAGATTTTAAAGGGCTTGAACACCGTCTTGAACTTGTCAGGGAATTTGAAGGCGTGGATTACATCAATGACTCAAAAGGCACGAATGTAGATGCGGTGGTAAAGTCGCTTGAGAGTTTTTCAATGCCTGTAATCCTGATTGCAGGCGGAAGAGACAAGGACGGGGACTTCTCTCTCCTGAGTTCTCTCGTAAAGAGCAGAGTAAAAAAACTTGTTCTCATCGGAGAGGCAAGGGAAAAAATAAAAGAATTTCTCGGCGGACTGACCGTGACTATATTTGCGGATAATCTAAAAGAGGCTGTGATGGTATCCAGAAAATCAGCTTCAAAAGGCGATGTTGTGCTCCTCTCTCCTGCATGTGCAAGTTTTGATATGTTCAAGGATTACAAAGACAGGGGAGAGCAGTTTAAAAAGATTGTGAAGGGTTTATCCTGAGATGAATCCCGTTAGACCGTATTATTTTCTTAAGGGTTTGGCGGGATATGGAAAGGATGTCTAACGGGATGAATAAAACGTATGACAGATGGTTTTTGTTAATCACTTTTTTCCTGCTGGGTCTGGGGGCGCTCATGATATACAGCTCAACCGCAGTTGTATCCCCGGCCATGTCAAAAAAAGATGTGACGCAGTTTTTTTATTTTAAGAGGCATCTGTTTACGATGCTGTTCGGATTTGCAGCAATGTTTGCCGCTTACAGATTGAGGCCTGAGACTCTGAATAAGACAGCATTGCCTTTACTTATATTTTCCTTTCTGCTTCTTGTTCTTGTCTTTGTGCCGGGAATGGGAATATCGGCAGGCGGAGCAAAAAGATGGTTAAGACTCTGGCCGTCAACCTTTCAGCCCTCAGAGCTGGTCAAGCTTTCAATGGTTATATTCCTTGCTAAATATATGTCAGCATATAATTACAGGACAGACAGCTTTGCCTCTTTTATAAAGCCTATCGCAATTATGGCGGTGTTTCAGGCCATATTTCTCAAACAGCCTGACTTTGGAGCTGCCATAAGCCTCGGCATTATTACGCTTGCCATGCTGTTTTTTTCAGGCATGAAACTGAGGTATCTGTTATCCATGGCAGTATTTGCGCTCCCCGTAGCAGTAAAGCTTATAAGAGAGCCGTACAGATGGAAGCGTGTTACGTCTTTCCTTAATCCGTGGGATGACCCTCAGGGAAGCGGCTTCCAGCTTATACAATCGTTTATTGCCCTCGGCAGCGGAGGCATTAAAGGGGTCGGACTTGGAGAAAGCAAACAAAAGCTGTTGTTCCTGCCTGAAACCCATACTGATTTTATTTTTTCGCTTGTCGGCGAGGAACTCGGGCTGATAGGCGCGGGGGTAATTATTTTGCTGTTCGTGATGTTGTTTGTGAGGGGAATCGCTACGACTAACAGGGCAAAGGACAGCTTTGTATATTATCTGTCTTTTGGCCTTTCAATAATGATTGCGCTTCAGGCGCTGATAAATTTCTCTGTTGTAACAGGGATGATCCCGACAAAGGGGCTTCCTTTGCCGTTTATAAGTTATGGGGGGTCGTCTCTGCTTGTGAATATGGCGGCAGTAGGCATTCTGCTTAATCTTTCAAAAGGAGAAGACAGCAGAAGAGTTGTTGACAGGACAAAAGAACTGGTAATGAGAAAAAAAGCGCTGAGAGCGGTATATGGGAATAAAAGTTAAATCAGTGTCAGTAGTCAGTGCCAGTGTCAGTAATTACTGTTTACTGTTCACTGTTCACTGTTCACTGGAAATTTTATGCGCGTGATTATCGCAGGAGGCGGCACTGGAGGGCACATTTTCCCGGGCATAGCCATAGCAGAGGAATTAAAAAAAAGAGAGGATAAAACAGAAGTGATATTCATAGGCACGGAACACGGAATTGAAGCGAGGATTATTCCGCGTGAAGGGTATCCGATAAAATTTCTGAGGGCAGAAGGCTTTGTCGGCGTATCTCTATTGAGGAAGATTAGAGCTTTATGGAAGATGCTGTTTTCAATTGTTGACTCTTACGGAATTATTAAGGCGGTATCTCCTGATATCGTGATAGGCGTGGGAGGCTATGCGTCTGTAGGTCCAATGCTTGCGGCATCCATGATGTCAATCCCCGCAATGATAGTAGAGCAGAATTCTGTGCCGGGACTTGCAAATAAACTCCTTGGAAAATTTGTCGGAGCCGTAGGGGTAACGTATCAGGAGAGCATATCGTTTTTCCCGAGGGCCAAGACATTTTTCACAGGGAATCCTATCAGGACTCGCATTCTGGCAGGGAGCAGGGACGCAGCCTATGACATCTTTGCACTTGATAGAAATAAGTTTACTCTATTCGTCTTTGGCGGCAGTTCCGGCGCAAGGAACATAAACCGCGCAGTAGTGGATTCCTTTAATCATATGCTGGACCTCAAGGAGAAGATACAGTTTCTGCACCAGACAGGCGACCACGGCTTCGAGCTCGTCAGGGAGTCTTACCGGAAGTGGGGATTCACGGGTACGGTGACGCCGTTTATATATCAGATGTCAGAGGCATATGCAGTTGCAGACCTCGTAATATCGAGGGCCGGCGCAACAACCCTTGCTGAACTTACCGCTATCGGCAAGCCCGCAATCTTAATTCCTCATCCCTATGCTGCAGGGCATCATCAGGAGCTTAATGCAGGCAAGCTGCTTGAGTTGAAGGCAGCAAGGATGATACTGGACCATGAATTAACGGGCGAAATCCTTGCAAAACATATCAGGGAGCTTTACGAGAATAAATATCTGAGGCATGAGATGGAAAAGCAAAGCCGATCCGTAGGCAGATCGGATGCTGCTCAGAGAGTAGTTGATATTGCGCTAAGCCTTATAAAGAAAAGGTGAATGGGTGAAGAGATATGTTTGAGCAATACAGGATAATCCACTTTGTCGGCATCGGAGGCATAGGGATGAGCGGCATAGCAGAGGTTCTTCATAACCTTGGCTATGAAGTTACAGGCTCGGATGTTAAGGAGTCTGATACTACAAACAGGCTGAACAGCCTCGGCATAAAGGTAGGTATCGGGCACAGAGCGGAAAATGTCGATGACGCCCATGTTGTGGTTATATCCTCTGCCGTTTCCAAGGACAATGACGAGGTGGTGGAGGCAAAAATAAAATCAATACCCGTAATACCGAGAGCTGAGATGCTCGCTGAACTCGCAAGGATGAAATACGGGATTCTAATTGCAGGGGCGCACGGCAAGACAACAACGACTTCGTTAATCGCAACAGTGATTGCAAGCAGCGGCCTTGACCCAACGGTTGTTATAGGAGGAAAACTCAGGGCCACGGGAAGCAATGCAAGATTGGGACAGGGAGATTTTCTTGTGGCAGAGGCTGACGAGAGCGACGGTTCATTCCTCAGGCTTTCTCCGACCATCGCGGTTGTGACGAATATAGACAGGGAACACATGGATTTCTTTAAGACAATGGATTCATTAAGAGATGCTTTTCTGTCCTTCATAAATAAAGTCCCGTTTTACGGGGTATCAATAGTATGCATTGAAAATGAGGAGCTTCGTAAACTGCTGCCGTATGTGCACAGGAGATATATCACATACGGACTCTCGCCTGACGCTGACGCTTATGCCGCTGATATAAAGAAAGGGTTTATGACAGTGAGTTTTGACGTCGTGTATAAAGGGGAAAATCTCGGCAATTTCAGCCTGCCTGTGCCCGGTGTGCATAACATCCTCAACAGTCTCGCGGCAATAGTTGTTGCAAGGGAATTGAAGATAGAGGCGGATGTAATAAAAGAGGCTCTGAAAAAATTCAGCGGGATACAGAGGAGATTTGAATTAAAAGGAGAGGAAAACGGGATAAAGGTTTTTGATGACTATGGACACCATCCTACTGAAATAAAAGCGACTCTGAAAGCGGCAAAGGACGGGCTTCTGGCCCGGCAGGCCGTCCCGATAATATCGGGAAGATTGTTTGTTATATTCCAGCCTCACAGGTATACGAGGACCAAAGACCTTATGGATGAATTTACATCCTGTTTTTCTGAAGCTGACATCCTTTGTTTGACAGATATATATTCTGCAGGTGAAAAGCCGATAAGCGGAGTTGATTCCAATTCGCTGCTTGAACGCATCAAAAAGACAGGGCATAAGGATGCCGCTTATTTTCCCGACAGGGAGAAACTAATGGAAAATCTTCTTATGAGATTGAAGAGCGGAGACGTGGTTTTCACTCTCGGCGCAGGAGATGTCTGGAAACTCGGCGAGGAGATATTAAAGAGAATAAAGGGCAGGTTAGATGGCAAGTAAGAAGCAATACATAGTGGATGAACGTCTGTGGCAGAAGATGATCTCTCAGGACAGCTTTTCAGGTGAGGTGAAGTTCAGGGAGCCTATGAAGGCGCATACATATCTTCAAATAGGCGGCGAAGCAGATGTCTTTGCATGCCCGCAGGACACGGTGTCTCTGGAAAACATTCTTGCGGCGCTGAACGAAGAACGCATACCTTTCGTGACAGTTGGCGGAGGCACTAATATCCTTGTGAAAGACGGAGGGATATATGGAGTGGTTATTTCATTAAAGAATTTCAGGCGCAGTGACATTGCAAAGGAAGAGAAGGATATGGTCATGTTTTTTGCCGAGTCGGGAACCCCGCTTCAGAAGCTTGTGAGTTTTTCAAAAGAAAATGGATACTCCGGCATCGAAGGCCTTGCCGGCATACCCGGTTCTGTCGGAGGCGCAATCGCAGGGAATGCAGGGGCCTTCGGCTATTCAATAAAAAATATGCTTGTCTCCGTGAGGATGATGAACCCTGATAAGGGGATATACGAGATGAGCGTTTCGGAACTCGGGCTTGAATACAGGGCGTCAAAGCTGCCTGAAGATACTGTTATCCTGAGCGCAAATATGAGGCTGAGAAAGGATGTCAAAGAAGACGTTGTAAAAAGGATAAATTCTTTCCTTAAGCGGAAACGCGAGACGCAGCCTCTGTCAGAGATGTCTGCAGGCTGCGTATTTAAGAATCCCGAAGGCGCATCCGCAGGAAGGCTGATAGATGAAGCAGGCTGCAAGGGGATGCGAATCGGAAATGCGGAAGTAAGCGGAATACACGCAAATTTTTTTATCAATAAAGGCGATGCGAAGGCGTCGGATTTTTTGAAGCTTATGGATGAGGTAAAAAAAAAGGTAATGAAAGTTTTCGGCACAGAGCTTGAGCCGGAGATAAGGATTCTGGGGAGGGAATGAATTTTATGAGGAAAAAACTGGAAGTATCTCGAAATCTATCAAATGTGATGATACTTATTAATTATGAGCCTATGAAATGTTTTTCATTTAAACCCGAAGGTGATGGGCAGGCTGTCGGAAGGTCTATAAGGTATCACTTGATAGATTTCTCGCTGCCCCCAGTTTTTTATAAAGAGGTCTGCATAGATGTTAACTGATAAAAAGATAGGCGTTTTAATGGGTGGCATATCCAGCGAGAGAGAGGTTTCGCTGAGAAGCGGGAGCGCGGTTTTCAATGCCCTGAAAAAACTCGGATATAACGCTGTTGCGATAGATGCGGCCTCAAACATATGCGAGGTGTTGAAAAAGGAGAAGATTGATATAGCATTTCTTGTTCTTCACGGAGGATGGGGAGAAGACGGCTCTATACAGGGGCTTCTTGAAGTTATGGGGATTTCTTATACAGGGTCTGATGTCATTTCTTCGGCGATTGCAATGAACAAAGCGGTGTCAAAGAAGATATTTCTTTATCACAGAATTCCTGTGCCGCCATTCATAGTTCTTGATAAGAAGGCTGTCAGCTATCAGCTATCAGCCATCAGCTTTGAAATGCCGTGGGTTGTCAAACCTGTTTGCGAAGGGTCAAGCGTCGGGGTGAGCATAGTGAAGGACAAAGGACAGTTCGAAAGCGCTCTCAAGACCGGGTTCTCATGCGGCAGCGAGATAATCATAGAAAAATACATAGAGGGCAGGGAAGTCCATATAGGGATTCTCAATGACAGGGCGCTCGGAGGCGTTGAGGTAAAGACATCGCTTGAATTTTACAGCTACGAGGCAAAATACACGGCGGGTTTAACTGAATATATACTCCCTTCTCAAATAGATGAAGCAGTGTATATGAAGGCAAAAGATATGGCCCTTTCAGCGAACAGAGCGCTCGGCTGTTCAGGAGCGACAAGGGTTGATTTGAGGATTGATAAAGACGGAAATCCCTATGTGCTTGAGGTTAACACAATACCGGGCATGACTGAAACAAGCCTCTTGCCGAAGATTGCAAAGGAAGCGGGGCTTGATTTCCCTGCGCTTGTGGAGGAGATTCTTAAAGACGCAATTGAAAGGCCGATGGCTCGTAGAGGAGCAGAGAAGGCATTATGAGGAATAACAGAAGGATAAATAAGCAGGGAGCAGCGCCAAGGACTAAAAAACGGCGCTGTCTGCTTAAATTATTTGCGCTGGTTTTGCTTATAACAGGCGCATACTGGGGCGCTAAATATGCCATTGATACTGCACGCAAGACACTGTTCCCGGTAAAAGAAATCGTGTTTTCAGGCAACAAGCATATCTCAGAGAGCGAGCTGAAGGTAATCATGGGAATTAACGGAAATGAGAGCCTTCTTGGATTATCATCAAAAGAACTTGAGGCAAGGCTTTTGAAATCGCCATGGATAAAGGCAGTCAGCTTCAGAAAGGATTTTCCGCACAGGTTTACGGCCAGGATTGAGGAGTCAATGCCCTATGCGCTTCTTGAGATGAACGGACGCACATTTTTTATTGATGATAAGGGGAATATGCTTGAAGAGTTCAAGGGAGAAGCCATCCCATTTTTGCCGATAATCTCAGGGGACCCGTTCAAAAACAGCAGTGTATTTTCTGATGTATTGAATCTTGTAAGGACCATGAAGGATAAAGGTTTTATAGCTGTGAAGGATCGCATAGAGATCATAATACAGCATGGAGCAGGGCCCGAGGATATTTCCATGCAGGTTGACGGCATGCTCGTAAAAGTCGGGCATGGAGAATATGAGGAGAAACTTCAGAGGCTGCTTGAGCTTGAAGATGAAATAATGCGGAGAGGAATTCCCGTTGATTATATTGACCTCAGATTTGCAAACAAGGTCATAGTTAAACCTATTAACGAGGTCATAAGATGAGAATAAGAGATACGCTTGGACGAAAAGGGAATATTGTTGTCGGGCTTGACGTCGGCACAACAAAAATATGCGCCATCGTAGCCGAGGTCAGAGGCGGCAAGACTGATATTATAGCCATAGGTTCGGCGCCATCAACAGGTTTGAGAAAGGGCGTTGTGATAAATATAGAGTCAACAGTTGATTCAATAAAGAAGGCAGTGAAAGATGCCGAGGCAATGGCAGGCATTGAGATAAAGTCTGTTTATGTCGGGATTGCAGGAGGGCATATAAAGGGTTTTGAGAGTTATGGGGCTGTCGGCATAAAAGGGAAAGAAGTAAGGCCTCAGGATGTTGAGCGCGCCATAGATTCTGCAAGCGTGGTTTATGTTCCGCTTGACAGAGAGGTTCTTCACGTAATCCCTACTGAATTTATACTTGACGGACAGGATGGGATAAAAGACCCTGTCGGCATGGCAGGGGTCAGGCTTGAGGTAAAGGTTCATATAGTTACAGGCGCTGTGTCGTCTGTGCAGAATCTTCTTAAGTGCTGCGAGAGAGCAGGCATTGATGTCATTGATATTGTGCTTGAGCCTATTGCCTCTGCAGCCGCAGTGCTTACGGAAGACGAGAAAGACCTCGGCGCTGCGCTCGTTGATATAGGCGGAGGAACAACAGACATCGCGATATATAAAGATGGAAGCCTCAGGCACACAGCGGTTCTTGCGCTTGGAGGCAATCATTTTACGAATGATATCGGTATTGGTTTGAGAATCCCTGTGCAGGAGGCAGAGAGGATAAAGAAAAAATATGGCTGCGCAATTACAAGTATGGTTGATAAGGCAGAGGAGATGGATGTTGCAGGCGCAGACAAACAGGTAAGGAAAATACCGAGGCGGTATATCGCAGAGATTATACAGCCGAGGTGTGAGGAACTTACAGAACTGATAAAGCGTGAGATAGAAAACAGTTCCGGACTTGAGCCCGGATTGTCTGGGGTTATTTTGACGGGAGGCGCATCCCTCCTTGCAGGTCTTGACAGGGTAATGGAGGCAAATCTGGGACTTTCGGTGAGAATCGGAATGCCTGAAGGAATAGAGGCAAGCTGCGCTTCGAACTCGCCTCTCTTTCAGAGTCCCGTTAGAAATCTTCAATTTCTAAACGGGATGAATAATCCGATGTATTCGACAGGCATCGGCCTTATTCTCCACAGCATAGATGGAGAGACTGTCCCGAACGCTTTCGGGATTAATGGAGATATGTTCAACGGGATATTTGGCAGGATGAAGGAATGGGTGAGAAATCTTTTCGGAGTTAACGGAAATGAATTAAGAGGCAAGTCCGCCTTAGGCGGATCAATGAGGCAAAGGATATGAAAAAATATGGTGAATCGGTGAATGGGTTAATAGGTGAATGGGTATTTGATAATATTTTTTGCGATTCACCAATTCACCGATTGACCGATTAACCAAAATAAAGGGGGTGTTTTATGTTTGAAATGGAAGAAGTGAGAGGGCAGGGAGCAAACATCAAGGTTATAGGTATAGGAGGAGCGGGAGGCAATGCCGTTAATAACATGATAGCCTCTAACCTCCACGGAGTTGAATTCATAGCAGTTAATACCGATAGCCAGATACTTGAGACTTCGCTTGCCACTGCAAAGGTGCAGATAGGCATGGAGCTTACAAAGGGTCTTGGAGCAGGCTCAAACCCTGAGATAGGACGGGAGGCAGCTCTTGAAGACAGGGAGGCTGTTGCAGAATCTATCAGAGGCGCTGACATGGTATTTATAACAGCAGGGATGGGCGGCGGAACAGGCACAGGCGCTTCTCCTATTGTCGCAAGCGTTGCAAGAGAATTAGGCGCGCTTACAGTTGCTATTGTTACAAAACCGTTTTTCTACGAAGGAAGGAAAAGGGCTATCAACGCTGATATAGGCATGAAAGAGCTTCAGAGCTGCGTTGATGCCATTATTGTTGTTCCCAATGACAGGATAGGGCTTGTCGTTGAAAAAGGCACGCCGATGCTCAAGTCATTTGCTGTGGCGAATGATGTCCTCAGACAGGCTGTTCAGGGAATATCGGATTTAATATTAATTCCTGGACTTATAAACCTTGATTTTGCCGATGTGAAGGCTGTAATGGCAGATGCAGGAAGGGCTGTAATGGGCATAGGTCTTGGAAGAGGAGACGGAGGAGCGCTTGAAGCAGCAAGAAAGGCTATTTCAAATCCTCTGCTCGAAGATTCTTCAACTGAAGGCGCAAAGGGAATTATCCTTAATATCACAGGAGGTCTTAATCTGTCGCAGAGTTCTGTTCAGGACGCTGCCGGGTTTATCTATGACCTTGCAGATAATGAGGCAAATATAATATTCGGAGCAGTGATTAATCCAGACATTGAAGATGAGGTCAGGGTAACTGTGATTGCAACAGGTTTTGAGGAAAGGAAAGAGAAGGTAGAACTTCCTCAGGTTAAAAAGTGGAATCCCGTTAAAGAGCCATCAAATTTTAAGGGCTCAGACAGGGTTCTTGCAAAGAGCCTTAAGCCCGATTATTCGGCATTGCCTCTGCCTGCAAGATGCGAGCAGGACATCCCGGCGCTCATGCCTTATGAAGATCCGCTTGATGTGCCTGCATTTATGAGAAAAGCAGTTCAAAAAGTAATATAGTTGTTTCCCCCCAAAAGGGGCTTCCGTCCCCCCGGAAGCCCCTCTCCCCCCTTTAGTTCACAATAAGAGATTGAAACGATGTGAAAATTACCCCAAAATACAGGTGATTTTTTGGAATAAATATGTTATAAAGGGCGGGAAAAGAGGAAAAAGAGGAGAACGGTTATGGATGAAAAGAGGAACTTTTTAAAGGCACAGAGAACAAAACGGATTTGGATTTTAGTTTTGTTGTTGATAGTTATGTTTGCGTGGAGTGGGAATGTGTGGGCGGTGGGAGAGCAAGAAAGCAAAGGCACTGACAAGCAGGGGACTGCAACAGTCAAGCAAGATAATGCACAAACTACAACAGAGAAACAAACACAGCAAAAAAAAGAACAGAAGACGGAGGCGCAGAAAGATACACAGACAAAACAAGATGAGACAAACAAAAATAAATACTATTCTGTAAAAGATGAGTTGGTGTGCGGAGATGTGAGAATTAAATCAATAGCAAACTGTCCTTTTGAGTATAAATATCCGCTTTGGCAACTTGAATGTGAACAAAAATTATTTATAGATGAAAAAATGTTAGATGACAAACCAGGAATAACAACTTCATGGGGATGTATGCAAGACAGAAAGAGTTCTAATTATTACATTGTTATTGATTTTTATTCTGGAGGCAATTGTTGGACGTGTGAATGGACAGATGTTTATGATTTGAGAGGTAATCTCATAATTTGAGGCATAAATAGGGTCAGCGACTATTAAACCAGATAGTGAATGCGGAAAACAACGCCAGCGCCTGTTAATTTGAATTAGGATGTAGTCAAGGAGGAACCCCTCTTTGCTGACAAAAAACAATAATTTTCTGATATAATTCTTATAAAGATACGAAGTGATATAGACATGACCACAGATATAAAAGAAATTCTCAATACTTTTGACCTCTTGCCTGATAATGACAAGAAGGATTTGGCTTCCGAAATCTTGCGGCGCACTGTCCATTTTGACTTTCCTCCTTTAACTGATGAGGAACTTATCCACTCTGCCGAAAGACTTTTTTTAGGTCTTGACCGCAGAGAATCACAAAATGCCTAATCCACAGAGAGGCGAGGTCTGGCTCGTTGATTTAGGACTCGCTGCCAAAGTCAGGCCATGTTTTGTTCTCAGTGTTTCAACAATAAATGACGAAAGAGTTTTGGTAACTGTTGTAGCGCATACAACCAGCCCTCGAAAAACAAGGTTTGAGGTTGAGGTAATCTCAAAATTTTTACGCCCCGGAGTTTTTGACGCGCAGAACCTTATCACAGTTCCAACTGCAACGCTGATTAGAAAACTCGGTGTTTTAAACTCTTCTCAGATTTCTTCTGTTGAAAATGCTGTTCGTTTGTGGCTGGGATTGTAAGATTTTTCCCTTTACGCATAAGCCTGAAATAGCCATGCCATATAGCTATCCTTTAAACTCTCCCTGTCTGTCATGCTGGCTTGTCCAGCATCCTTCTTCAGAGGGATTCCGAACAAGTCGGAATGACAACTACGATGAGCAAACAGGACATTTCTGTTTTAGCTTGGCACGATGTGAATTTTACCTTGACACATTATGCATGCAGCTATAAACTTGAATCGTAAGAGGAGATAGCATCTAATCTTTTGTTGTCAAGCAAATCTCCTATATGGTATTCTTTCTCTATTGTTTTTGTTTTGTCATTCCCCCGATAATATCGGGGGAATCCTTCTCCCGATGCTTCGGGATTCGGAATCGGAAGAAAGATTCTGGACAAGCCAGAATGACAAAGAAAGTAAGTCTATAGGTGCACTCAAATTTAATAATGGACAAGGCACGATGAAATTGCGGGAGATTGCAGAGATGCTTGGCGGAGAGCTTGCAGGCGACCCGGACATAGAGATAAAAAGGGCTTCAGGAATATCTGACGCAAAAGAGGGGGACATAACATTTCTTTCTGCAGCTAAGCTTATCAGGCAATGCACTGAGAGCAAGGCATCAGCAGTAATAGTAAAAGATACCATTCCCGAGATAAAAAAACCTCAGCTTAAGGTTTTAAACCCGCAGTATGCATTTGCAAGGCTTCTTGAACATTTTTATGTAAAGCCGTTTATAGCGTCTGGCATAAGCGATAAGGCATATGTGTCTGATAAAACAAAGATAGGAAAAGACGTCTCTATATATCCTCTGGCGTTTATCTCGGACAGGGCCTCAATCGGCAGTAAAACAGTCATATATCCCGGAGTATTCATAGGAGAAAATTCGTCTGTTGGAGATGAGTGCATAATTTATCCCAATGTAACCATCAGGGAGAAGGTAAAAGTAGGCAGCAGGGTGATAATCCATTCAGGCGCTGTAATAGGCTCTGACGGTTTTGGATATGTGATGGAGAAAGGGATACATTATAAAATCCCTCAGGTCGGAGGCGTTGTCATCGGAGATGATGTTGAGATAGGAGCAAATGTTACGATAGACAGGGCCACGACAGGCAATACAATAATAGGCAGAGGCACCAAGATAGATAATCTTGTTCAGATTGCCCACAATGTAAAGATAGGAGAAAACTCAGTTATCGCAGCACAGACCGGTGTGGCAGGAAGCACAGAGATAGGGAATTATGTCGTATTCGGCGGACAGGTCGGAGTTGCCGACCATACAAAAATTGATGACGGAGTGATGGTTGGGGCGCAGTCAGGAGCAATGGGACATGTCCAGAAAGGCATATATTCCGGTTCGCCCATGATCCCTCATAGGGACTGGCTTAAGTCAATAGCCATATTTGCGAAGCTGCCTGAACTTGCCAAAAGAATAAAAGAACTTGAGGATAAAATAGAACAATTGGAAAGGAGAGAGCAGAAATGATAGATGTTAACGCTATACAGAATCTTATTCCTCACAGGTATCCGTTTCTGATGATAGACAGGATTGTGGAGATGGAGCCAAATGTGAGAGCAGTAGGGATTAAAAATGTAACTATAAATGAGCCTTTCTTTCAGGGGCATTTCCCGGGGAACCCGATAATGCCCGGTGTTCTTATTATTGAGGCGCTGGCGCAGGTTGCAGGCGTGCTTGCATTCAATTCGGGAGCGCAGGGCAGCGCGGTTTATTTCATGAGCATAGAAAAGGCAAAGTTCAGGAAACCTGTTGTGCCCGGAGATCAGATAAAGCTTGTGATTAAAGTGCTTCAGCAGAGAGGCAATGTATGGAGATTTTCAGGGCTTGCTCTTGTTGATGAGAAGGTTGTTTCGGAATCAGAATTTACAGCGATGCTCATTGCAAAGGAGAAATAATGGAGACCGGAATACATAAAACGGCAATCATAGATCCAAAGGCATCAATAGATGAAGGGGTGCAGATAGGCCCTTTTTGCATTGTAGGCGAGGGCGCCAGATTGAAGAAAGGGACCAGGTTAATATCAAATGTAATAATAGAAGGCAATACAGAGATTGGCGAAAACTGCACAATACATCCTTTTGCAGGTATCGGGCTTCCGCCGCAGGACCTTAAATACAAAGATGAAAAAACTGGCGTAAAAATAGGAAACAATAACATCATCAGGGAATATGTAACAATCCACAGGGCGTCAGTCGGCGGAGACGGAATAACCGAAATCGGCAGCAACAATTTCCTTATGGCTTATGTCCACATAGCGCATGACTGCAAAATTGGGAGTAATGTTGTAATGGCAAACCTTGCCACACTTGCGGGGCATGTTGTTATCGAAGACTATGCTGTGATAGGAGGCATAGTCGCAATACACCAGTTTACGAGGATAGGGACGTATGCGATGGTAGGAGGCTTCAGCGGTGTGGGACAGGACATACCTCCATATACAATGGCGTCAGGCCCAAGGGCAAAGCTGTTCGGGCTTAATTCAATCGGGCTTAAGAGGAACAATTTTCCTGATTCAACAATCAATGATCTCAAGAAGGCATACAGGATACTGTTCAGGGAGAAACATACACTGAAGGATGCCCTTAAAAAGGTTCAGAAAGAACTGCCACAGACAGATGAGATGAAACATCTTGTGGAGTTTATTGAGAAGAATAAAAGAGGAATTTGCAGATGACGCTGACGCAAGAGCAGAAGAGCAGAAGAGCAGAAGAGCAGAAGATTTTTACTGCTGCACTACTGGGCTACTGGGCTACTGGGCTATGAAGATTCTTGGTTTAATCGCGGGGATGGGTGAACTGCCGAAGCTTGTTGCTGACGAGGCAAGGGAGAAGGGATACCGTGTCTTTGCCATTGGTCTTGAACCTTTGGCAGACAAGAATCTTTCAGACCATGTTGATAGTGTAAAGAGAATAAGCGTTGGCAAACTTGGCGAGATAATAGGCACCCTCAAAAAGAACCACATTAAAGAGGCTGTGATGGCAGGGAAGGTTCCCAAGTCTCTGATCTTCAAAAGCAAAGTAATTCCTGATTTAAGGGCAGTGAAACTGCTTTTTTCCCTCAAAGACAAGAGCGATGATTCTATACTCCTTGCAATTGCAAAGGAACTTGAAAAAGACGGCATCAAACTTCTTAACACAACTGATTTCAGTTTATCTTTCATGACGCCGGAGGGAATACTCACAGGTGAAAGGCTTTCTGAAAACGAATGGAAGGACATAGCATTTGGATGGAAGATAGCAAAAGAAATAGGGCGTCTGGACATAGGGCAGACTGTTGTTGTGAAAGATCAGGCTGTTATGGCTGTTGAGGCAATAGAGGGGACAGATGAAGCTATTTTAAGAGGCGGAAAGCTTGCAGGAGAGGGCGCTGTTGTTATTAAGGTTGCAAAGCCCAAGCAGGATATGAGGTTTGATGTTCCTGTTGTTGGAATGAACACGCTTAAGTCCATGATAGAGGTTAATGCCCGTGTCCTTGCGATAGAGGCAGGCAAGAGCATTCTCCTTCAGCGCAAAAAGATTATAAAAGAGGCTGATGAGGCAGGAATATCGGTTGTAGGGTATAAGGAGTAGTTACGGCTTCCAGTATTCCTCAAATTTCCCGTTTTTTGTAATCCAGACAACATAAGGCGCGACGGTTACATCGCCCTTTTCATCGAATTTTATCTTGCCGACTGCGCCGTTAAATTCCATTGAGTGAAGTTTCTCTATAATAGTCTTGCCGTCTTTTGTTCCTGCCTCTTTTATCGCAGTAAGCATTACATTTGCCGCATCGTATGCATATATTGAATAAGGCCCTATCTCGCCGAATTTTTTCTCATAAGCATCAATAAACGTTTTTGCAGTCGGGATTTTCTTTGCGTCAGGGCTGAATGTAAGGTATGTGCCTTCTGCCGCTTTTGCGCCTGCAATCTCTATAAACTTTGGGTCTATTGTGCCGTCACCGCTCATTAGCGGGACATTAATGCCGAGTTCTTTTGCCTGCCTTACAATAAGCCCTGCTTCCGGATATATGCCCCCGAAATATATAAGTTCAGGTTTTTTGTCTTTCATTGCCGTGAGGACTGTTTTAAAGTCCTTATCACCTTGTATGATTCCGCTGTAATAGACAACTTCAACTTTGCCTGTTATGAATTTCTTGAACTCATCCGCAAGCCCCTGACCGTATGTTGTTTTGTCATGAATGATCGCTATTTTTTTGAGCTTGAGCTTGTTTATTACGAATTCTGCGCCCACTTTTCCCTGCTGGTCATCCCTTCCGCATACTCTGAATACGCCTTTGTATCTTTTTTCTGTGAGCTGAGGATTTGTAGAGGCAGGTGTTATCATCGGAATGCCTGCACGGTTATATACATCTGAGGCAGGGATTGAACAGCTTGAGTTGAAATGCCCGATTATTCCAACTGCGCCTGCATTTACAAGCTTGTTTGCAATAGAAACTGCCTGCTTGGGGTCATGCTGGTCATCCTCAATCATTATCGCAATCTTCTTGCCGAGCACGCCGCCTTTGGCGTTCCATTCCTCAACTGCAAGCGTGACGCCATTTTTAAAATCAGTTCCCATCTTTGCCTGATCGCCTGTCATCGGCCCTGCAACGCCAATCTTTATAACGTCCTCTTTTTTCTGGCATCCGTAAAATATCAGGGCTGAGACTATAAGTGCGAGTAATAACACAGATAATTTCTTCATGGGTTTCTCCTTATCATTCGGAATTTTGAAATTTAATGCCAATTATATTAAACAATC
>CAZHHV010000012.1:0-334 GCA_964532335.1 uncultured Nitrospiraceae bacterium | reverse complement strand
AATTTGCTTTTCTCTGTAAAGAGCTTTTTAGAAGCGTCTTACGTTATCAGCTATATCGCCTTGAATGATTCCGGATGAAACTGCAACTGCATCAGCTCCTGAATCGAGCACGGACTTGAGATTTTCGATATTTATCCCGCCAATGGCAACCACGGGGATACTGACACGACTCTTAACCTCTCTAAGCATATTTATGCCTATGGGCTCACCGGCATCTTTTGTGGATGTATGAAACATGGGGCCAAAGCCTATATAATCAACTCCGCCTGCTTCTGCATCTATTGCCTGTTCAATACTGTGTGTTGATATGCCTATTATTTTTTTTTTGTCGAGG
>CAZHHV010000011.1:19369-25373 GCA_964532335.1 uncultured Nitrospiraceae bacterium | reverse complement strand
ATGTTTAACAGGATTAAGGAATTCTTTAAAGAAGTGAAGATTGAGGTTAAAAAGGTTGTTTATCCAAGCAGAGATGAACTTGTAGGGTCTACATGGGTGGTTATTATTGCAGTTGTGGTGGTATCTCTGTTTTTGGGAGTCGTTGACCTTGGGTTATCAAAATTAGTCAGCAGGTTATTGAGGTAAGAAATGGGAAAAAACTGGTATGTTGTGCATACTTATTCAGGTTCGGAAGAAAAGGTAAAGCAGGCTATAGAGGACAAGGCTGACAAGAAAAATCTTAGGGATAAGATAGCTCAGGTTCTGGTTCCTACAGAACGTATAATTGAACTCAAAGGCGGCGGGAAAAAAGAGAGCAATAAGAAATTCTATCCGGGATACATTCTTATTGAGATGGAACTGGACGACGAGTCATGGCATCTTGTCAGAAAGACGCCGAGAGTGACTGGTTTTGTGGGGGGATCAAATCCCGTGGCATTATCACAGGAAGAGGTTGATGTTATATTGCAGCAAATGGAAAAAGGCCACGCCCCTCAGGTTAAGACACAGTATCAGAAGAATGAGACAGTCAGGATAACAGACGGGCCCTTCTCTAATTTTCTTGGATATATTGAGGATGTTGACATGGATCATGGAAGGCTCAAGGTAATGGTCAGCATATTCGGCAGGCAGACGCCTGTTGAACTTAATTTTTTCCAGGTGGAACGGGCATAATTAAGAATAAGTCATATAGGTCTTATATGACTTATATTAGGAGGATTGAATGGCTAAAAAAGTAGTAACAGCTCAAGTGAAACTGCAGATACCTGCAGGAAAGGCAAATCCGGCGCCTCCTGTAGGCCCGGCGCTTGGCCCGCACGGTATCAATATAATGGAATTTTGCAAGACATTCAATGCGCAGACACAGGCGCTGGGTGACACTATAATTCCTGTTGTTTTAACCGTATATTCGGACAGGTCGTTTACATTCATAACAAAGACACCGCCGGCATCCGAATTAATAAAAAAAGCGGCAGGGATTATTAAGGGGTCAGGCACTCCCAATAAAGACAAGGTTGGCAGGATAACTTCTGCGCAGGTCAAAGAAATAGCGCAGACAAAGCTTTCAGATCTCAATGCGAACTCTATTGACGCAGCGGTAAAGATAATCGGCGGAACCGCAAGAAGCATGGGAGTTGACGTAGCAGATTAATACAATACAGATGCAGGATACACGATACAAGATATAACCCCCTCTATCCCCCCTTAGCAAGGGGGGAATTAAAGGGGGGTGTCATGCATCTTGTATCATGCATCATGAATCTTGTATCGAGGAGAAGATAGATGGGCAAGAAGATTAAAGAGGCCAGAGAAAAAGTTGAAAGAGGAAAAGAGTATTCTATTGAGGATGCCATAGGTCTTGTAAAAAAAGCTTCCTTTACAAAATTTAATGAGACTGTTGACATGGCTGTAAATCTAGGAATTGACGCCAAAAAAACAGATCAGATGGTCAGAAGCGCTGTTGTCCTTCCTCACGGCACAGGCAAAAAAGTAAGGGTTGTTGTATTTGCAAAAGGTGAGAAAGAGAAAGAGGCCAGAGATGCAGGCGCAGACTATGTCGGCGCTGAAGACCTTGTTGAAAAGATACAGCAGGGCTGGTTTGATTTTGATAAGGTAGTTGCAACACCCGATATAATGGGTCTCGTTGGAAAGCTTGGTAAATTGTTGGGTCCGAGGGGACTTATGCCGAATCCCAAGCTCGGAACGGTTACCTTTGATCTGGCAAAGGCTGTAAAAGAGATAAAGGCCGGAAAGGTAGAGTATAAAACCGAAAAGGCAGGATTGATACATGTGCCGATTGGCAAGGTCTCATTTGATGATCAGAAGCTCATAGAAAATGCCATGGCAGTGATTGACGCAATAATAAAGGCTAAGCCGCCTACAAGCAAAGGCAAATATTTAAAAAAGGTGGCTGTATCATCTACGATGGGGCCCGGCGTAAAGATTGATGTTGGCAGGCTGACAGCAGCGAAGTAGAGCCTGTCCATAAAGTCAGGTTTTTTGTCATTCCTGCGGAGGCAGGAATCCAGACGTCGTCCCTGCGAAGACAGGGAACTATTATATGAACTGGATTCCCGTTTTCACGAGAATGACGACAAAGAAGTTTATAAACAGACTCTAAAAATAAGAAGGTTAAATTTTAAATAAAGTCAGAGACAGTAGGCACGATCAGTTATTAGTTGTTAGTTGACAGTTGTTAGTTCTAAAAACTGAAAACCGATGGCTGAAAACTGATGTTTAATCGGCATATGCCAGCCTACCGAGACGCTTTCCTCTACGAGTCGTAGACCCGTCTCTGGGAAAGGAGGATAAACTGAAAAGGGAAGAAAAAACACACCTTATAGCTGAGCTTAAGGATAGATTCAAAAAGGCGAATGCAGTGGTTCTGACGGATTATAAAGGATTGACCGTTGCTGAGCTTTTTGAATTAAGGCGATTGTTGCGCGGGGCAGGGATTGAGTACAAGGTTGTAAAGAATACACTTGCAAGAGCGGCATCTGCAAAAACAAGCCTGTCTGTAATCAGTGATTTATTAAAAGGCCCTGTTGGGATTGCTATCGGTTATGCCGATCCTGCGCAAGTTGCAAAAAAGATCATTGAGTATTCCAAGAAGAATAATAAGCTGAAGGTAAACGGTGGAGTTGTTGAAGGAAGGCTATGCAATGCTGAAGACATCAAGTCAATAGCCGCACTGCCGCCGAGAGAGATTCTCCTCAGTATGCTGGCAGGTGTATTTAATGCGCCGCTGAGCAAAATGGCAGGGGCCTTGTCGGCGACAGTCGGCAGTTTTGCATATGCAGTGAAGGCATTGGAAACAAAAAAAAGCAGTTAGCATTCAGCTATCAGCTAAAAAGCTGAGCGCTGACGGCTGATAGCTAAAATAATAAGGAGGATAAATAATGTCAGTAACAAAAGAACAGGTTTTAGAATTCTTTGACAATATGACAGTGCTTGATATGTCAAAGTTCGTTAAGGAGTTTGAGGAGAGATATGGAGTTACAGCAGCAGCCCCGATGGCAATGGCAGCCGCTCCGGGCGCCGCAGGCGCACCTGCCGCTGCGGCAGAAGAGAAGACAAGTTTTGATGTAATTCTTGCTTCGGTTGGCGATAAGAAAATTCAGGTAATAAAAGTTATTCGTGAGATTACAGGACTCGGACTCAAAGAGGCAAAAGACCTTGTTGATGGCGTTCCGAAGCCTATTAAGACCGGAGTCACAAAGGAAGAATCTGACTCTATTAAGGCAAAGGTTGAAGAACAGGGAGCAAAAGTAGAAGTAAAATAAGTTAAGTATAGTGTCAGTGTCGGTGATCAGTGTTTTTACTGGTCACTGACACAAATCACTGACACTGTAAAGGGAGAAAAATGGCAAGAATTCTCAGAGAAAGGTTGAATTTTGGTAAAGTTACTTCTTTCATGGAAGTGCCAAACCTTATAGACATTCAGAAAAATTCTTATGAGCAGTTTCTGCAGAAAGACGTCCCGCCTGACAAGAGACATGATGTTGGACTTCAGGCAGCTATTTTGAGTATTTTCCCCATAACAGACTATAACGAAACAGCTGCGTTTGAGTTCCTGGGCTATGTTATGAAAGAGCCTAAGTTCAATGTCAGGGAGTGCCTTCAGAAGGGCATTACATATTCAGCGCCGTTGAAGATAAAAGTAAGGCTTAATATCTATGAAGTCGAAGGCAAAAATAAGAGGCTGAAAGAGTCCAGGGAACAGGAGGTTTATATAGGAGAGATACCGCTGATGACGGAAACAGGCACGTTTATCATCAATGGCACGGAACGTGTTATAGTCAGCCAGCTTCATCGTTCTCCCGGTGTGTTTTTCAGCCATGACAAGGGTAAGACTCACGCAAGCGGCAGGATTCTGTATTCGGCCCGTGTGATACCGTCAAGAGGTTCATGGCTTGACTTTGAATTTGATACGAAGGACATCCTCTATGTGAGAATTGACAGAAAGAAAAGGCTTCCTGCGACTATAGTGCTCAAGGCGCTCGGCTACAGCAATGAGGAACTTCTGAAGACATTCTACCCTATAGAGGCAGTCAGGATAAAAGGCAATAATTTTACGAGAGTTGTCAGCGATATTCTTGTCGGAGTAAAGGCTGTCCAGAACATAATTGCCCCTCACACAAAGGAGTTAATTGTGAAGGAGGGAAGCAAAATCACAAAAGGCGCAATAAAGAAGATGGAGGCCTCGCATATAAAGGAAATACCGATTTCAAAGGAAGATATAATAGGGAGAATTACGCTCAAGGACATAGTGGATCCTGTTACAGGTGAAGTGATACTTGAAGGCAATGAAATTATAACAGAGGAGATTTTTAATAAGATGTTCATTGCCAGGATAGATTCTCTCGCTCTGTTGTTTATAGATAATGTGCATTATCTTTCTTCCCTCAGGGATACACTGTTGACAGATAAAGTCAATGTGCAGGATGAGGCGCTGGTTGAGATATACAGGAAACTCAGGCCCGGAGAACCACCCACTATCAACGCAGCGAAGGAACTGTTTAAGGGCCTTTTCTTTGATGCAAGAAGATATGATCTTTCGCCAGTTGGCAGGCTGAAGATAAATAAGAGGCTTGGTGTTGATATACCGCTTGAGACCAGAGTCCTTACAGATAAGGATATAGTTGAGATCGTGCGTTATCTCCTTTCATTGAGAACAGGCAAAGGTGAGGTTGACGATATAGATCACCTTGGGAACAGACGCATAAGGGGCGTTGGAGAACTGCTTGAAAATCAGTTCAGGATAGGGCTTGTCAGAATGGAGCGGACAACAAAAGAAAAGTTATCCCTTACAGAGCTTGATGAAGCAATGCCGCACGACCTGATAAATGCAAAACCCGTGATGGCTGCTGTTAAGGAGTTCTTCGGCACAAGCCAACTCAGCCAGTTTATGGATCAGACAAATCCTCTGTCTGAGATTACGCATAAAAGAAGACTTTCAGCGCTTGGCCCCGGCGGTCTCACCAGGGAGCGTGCAGGTTTTGAGGTCAGGGATGTTCATCCTACACATTACGGAAGGATATGCCCTGTAGAGACACCGGAAGGTCCCAACATCGGATTGATAACATCACTTGCAACATATGCAAGAGTTAATGAATTCGGGTTTATAGAGGTTCCATACAGAAAAGTTGTGGATGGAAGAGTGACGGAAAAGGTTGAATATCTGTCTGCTATTGACGGTGAGAAGTTCGTTATTGCCGAGGCGACTTCGCCTGTAGATAAAAAAGGGCATCTTGTCGGTGAGACTGTCTCAGCAAGGGTAGGCGGAGATTTCAGAATGGTAACGCCTAAGGAAGTGCAGTGTATGGACGTATCACCGAAACAGATTGTCGGCGTATCGGCTGCCATGGTTCCTTTCCTTGAAAACGATGACGCAAACAGGGCGCTGATGGGATCCAATATGCAGAGGCAGGCAGTGCCTTTGCTTACTTCAGATGCGCCTATTGTAGGAACAGGAATGGAATATGTGGCTGCAAGGGACTCGGGTGCGCTTGTTATGGCAAAGAGAGCGGGCGTGGTTGAAAGTGTTGACGCCTCAAGAATTGTTGTGAAGAGCAAGGAAGACGGAGGCGGAGTTGATATATACAGCCTTGTGAAATTTCAAAGGTCGAATCAGGCTACATGTATAAACCAGAAACCTATAGTGAATGTAGGCGATGTGGTTACAAAAGCCGGTGTTCTTGCAGACGGGCCTTGCACCGACATGGGTGATCTGGCCCTCGGCAAGAACGTGCTTGTTGCATTCATGCCGTGGGGAGGATATAACTTTGAAGACGCAATCCTCATAAGCGAAAGGCTTGTAAAAGAAGATGTTTTCACATCAGTCCATATAGAAGAGTTTGAAATGGAGTCGAGAGAAACAAAGCTCGGCCCCGAAGAAATCACAAGAGATATCCCTAATGTTGGAGAGGAAGCGCTTAAGGATCTGGATGAAAGCGGAATAATC
>CAZHHV010000011.1:0-19304 GCA_964532335.1 uncultured Nitrospiraceae bacterium | reverse complement strand
ATGTCAAGGAGAGCTGCCTTTATGTGCCGCCTGGAATAGAGGGCACAGTTGTAGATGCAAGGGTGTTTTCAAGAAAGGGCACAGAGAAAGACGGGAGGGCAAAGAGCATAGAGGAAGAAGATATTCTGAGGCTTCAGCGCGACCTTGAGGAAGAAATACGGATAATAAAGGAAGATAAGTTCCGCAAGATAAGACATCTGCTTGTGGACCAGAAGGTTTTAGATGAGGTAAAAGACTCCGAGACAAAGGAAGTTATATGCCAGAAGGGCAAAAAACTTACGGAAAAGCATATAGAGAGAATCAAGAATGAGCATCTGATCGGCGTAAAGATAGCTGATTTTGATGTGAAAGAAAAAATAGACATTGTAAACAATGAAGCAAACCAGTATGTACGCTACCTTGAGTCCAGGTATGATGAGCGTATTGACAGAGTTAAAAGAGGCGATGAGCTTCCGCCCGGAGTAAACAAGCTTGTTAAGGTATACATAGCCATGAAGCGCAAGCTGCAGATTGGCGATAAGATGGCGGGCAGGCATGGAAATAAAGGCGTAGTGGCAATGGTATTGCCCGATGAGGATATGCCGTATCTTCCTGACGGCACGCCCGTGGATGTGGTCCTGAACCCGCTGGGCGTTCCTTCAAGAATGAATGTGGGGCAGATACTTGAAACACATCTGGGATGGGCGGCAAAGACGCTGGGACTTTATGTTGCCACACCTGTATTTGAAGGAGCAAAAGAGGGTGATATAAAGGATATGCTGAAGAAAGCAGGACTCCCCAGCACAGGTCAGATAACGCTTTGTGACGGCAGGACAGGCGAACCGTTCAAGAGGCCTGTGACTGTCGGATACATGTATATGCTGAAACTTCATCATCTTGTTGACGACAAGATGCATGCGCGCTCAATAGGGCCTTATTCACTGGTAACACAGCAGCCGCTCGGAGGAAAGGCGCAGTTCGGAGGCCAGAGGCTGGGTGAAATGGAAGTCTGGGCGCTGGAGGCATACGGCGCAGCCCATACTCTGCAGGAATTCCTCACTGTTAAAAGTGATGATGTAACCGGCAGAACCCGTATGTATGAGGCAATAGTTAAGGGCGATGCGACTCTGGAGCCGGGAGTTCCCGAGTCTTTCCATGTATTAATAAAAGAACTCCAGAGCCTTGCGCTTGATGTAGAGCTTCTGGAGAAAAAAGGTAAGGGGGAATAGATTGGCAGAGGAAACCTATACTATTTTTCAAAGGCCGAAAAATCCGACCGACTATGAGGCGCTGAAAATTAAAATTGCCTCGCCTGAAAAAATAAGGGAGTGGTCTTATGGAGAGGTTAAGAAACCTGAGACGATAAACTATCGTACGTTCAAGCCTGAGCGTGACGGCCTTTTCTGTGCAAAAATCTTCGGCCCGATGAAGGACTGGGAGTGCATATGCGGAAAATACAAGAGAATGAAGCACCGGGGTATTGTATGCGATAAGTGCGGTGTTGAGGTAATACAGTCCAAGGTCAGAAGATACAGGCTCGGGCATATTGAACTTTCAACTCCAGTTGCGCATATCTGGTTCCTCAAAGGCGTGCCGAGCAGAATAGGCACATTGCTTGACATGACAATGCGGCACCTTGAAAAGGTGCTGTATTTTGAAAGCTATGTTGTGATTGACCGCGGGGATACAAAGCTTAAAGAGAAAGAACTTCTCACAGAAGACGAATATAAGAAAAAGAGCGCAGAGCTTGGGACAAGTTTCAAAGCAGGAATGGGCGCTGAAGCAATAAGGGAACTTCTCAGGAGAGTGGACCTTGATGTTCTCAGTAAAGAACTGAAGAATAAGATACGAGATGCGGTATCCATAGGCGTTAAAAAGAAACTCACCAAGAGGCTCAAGGTTGTCGAGTCTTTCAAGAATTCAGGGAACAAGCCGGAGTGGATGATAATGGATGTAATACCGGTTCTGCCGCCTGACCTCAGGCCCTTGGTGCCGCTTGAAGGCGGAAGGTTTGCGACATCAGACCTGAATGACCTTTACCGGAGGGTTATAAACAGAAACAACAGATTAAAGAGGCTGATGGAATTAAAGGCCCCGAGCGTAATCATAAAGAATGAGAAAAGGATGCTTCAGGAAGCAGTTGACGCCTTGTTTGATAACGGCAGAAGAGGCCGAGTATTGAAGACGGCAACGAAGAGGCCATTGAAGTCTCTGAGTGATATGATAAAAGGAAAGCAGGGACGTTTCCGCCAGAATCTTTTGGGAAAGCGTGTTGACTATTCAGGCAGGTCTGTTATCGTAGTAGGTCCTGAGCTTAAGCTTCACCAGTGCGGTCTTCCAAAGAGGATGGCGCTGGAACTCTTTAAACCTCTTGTGTTCAGCAGGCTTGAGGAGAAGGGCTATGCTACTACTATAAAGGCTGCAAAAAAGCTTGTTGAAAAAGAACAGCCGGAGATATGGGATGCGCTGGAAGAAGTCATCCGAGAACATCCTGTGCTTTTAAACCGCGCTCCTACCCTTCACAGGCTTGGTATCCAGGCATTTGATCCCATTCTTGTTGAAGGCAAGGCAATAAAGCTTCATCCCTTGGTCTGTACTGCATTCAATGCCGATTTTGACGGTGACCAAATGGCAGTTCATGTGCCATTGTCAATAGAAGCGCAGATAGAGGCGCGGGTTCTGATGATGGCTGTTAACAATATCCTTTCGCCTGCGAACGGAAAACCGATACTTGTGCCTACGCAGGACATGGTTCTTGGAATATATTATCTGACGAAAGAGAAGATAGGCGCAAAAGGCGAGGGTAAGGTGTTTTCCGGGGCAGAGGATGTGAGAATTGCTTATGACGCAGGAGTCCTTGATGAACATGCAAGGATAAAGGTGAAGATGGACGGACAGTTTGTTGACAGCACATGCGGAAGGGCGCTGTTCAGCGAGATAGTTCCGGAGGCAATTCCGTTTGCTTCTGTTAACAAGACGCTTACCAAGAAGGAACTCACAAAGATAATAGAATACTCCTATGCAAATGCCGGCAAGAGGGCAACGGTTGTGTTTCTTGATAAGATTGAGAAACTCGGATTTGAGTATGCCACAAAGTCAGGGGTGTCCATATGCATGGCGGATATGCATATACCATCCAAGAAGGCCGATATGATAAGAGAAGCCGAGCATGAAGTTATTGATGTGCAGAAGCAGTATGGAAATGGGCTTATCACCCAGGGCGAGCGGTACAATAAGGTAATAGATATATGGGCTAATGTCACAGAAAAAATAGCCGATGAGATGATGAAGGAACTTGGCGCAGAAGACGGCAAGAAATTTTCAGAGGAAGACCTCAAGGAAAGAAGGTCGTTTAACAGCATCTTTATGATGGCTGATTCAGGGGCAAGGGGAAGCACAGCGCAGATAAGGCAGCTTGCAGGCATGAGAGGCCTTATGGCGAAGCCTTCCGGCGAGATTATTGAAACGCCTATTACTGCAAACTTCAGGGAAGGCCTGACCCCGCTGCAGTACTTCATCTCTACGCATGGCGCAAGGAAAGGCCTTGCTGACACAGCTTTGAAAACAGCTAACTCAGGGTACCTTACGAGGAGGCTGGTTGATGTTGCCCAGGATGTAATTATAAGGGAGGAGGATTGCGGCACCAGCGATGGGATAGTTGTTACTTCCCTTATAGAGGGCGGTGAAATAATTCAGCCTCTGGAAGAAAGGATTCTGGGAAGGACAATCGCTGAAGACATAAAAGACCCGATATCAAAAGAGAAAATTGCCGGCAAGAATAGTCCGATAGATGAAGAACTGACCCAAAAAATAATAGACGCCGGAATAGACAGGGCAAAGATACGGTCTGTTCTCACGTGCCAGTCTATGTTTGGTGCTTGCGCAGCATGTTATGGAAGAGACCTTGCAAGGGGCGAGCATGTTGAACTCGGAGAAGCAGTAGGAGTCATAGCGGCCCAGTCCATAGGCGAACCAGGCACCCAGTTGACAATGAGGACGTTCCATATAGGTGGAGCAGTTTCAAAGGTCGTTGAACAGACAGTGCTTGAGGCAAAGAACTCAGGGACGATAAAGTTCGTAAATATAAGCACAGTTAAAAACAGGGAAGGTTTGCTGGTTGTGATGAACAGAAACGGAAGCATTGCTGTTGTAGATTCAAAGGGAAGGGAAAAAGAGAAATACCCTATCGTCTATGGAGCAAAGCTTCTCGTCGGCAACGGGCAGAAGGTGGAAATTGCTCAGAGGCTGGTTGAATGGGATCCTTATTCAACTCCGATACTGACAGAGGTAGGCGGGAGAATAGCGCTTGGCGATATTGCTGAGAACGTGACTATCAAGGAAGAAGTGGATGAGATGACAGGTCTTTCCCACAAGGTTATTATTGATTATCCCACCAACATGAGGCCCAGGATATCAATAAAGGATGAGCATGGCAAGGTAACTCTCAAGATTCCGGGGACAGGCAACCTTGCGCGGTATCTGCTGCCGGCAGGCGCGCATATACTCGTTGATAGAAACCAAATCGTTGCTCCCGGCGATATCCTTGCGAAGATGCCTCGTGAAACCACAAAGACAAAGGATATAACAGGCGGTCTTCCGAGGGTTGCGGAGTTGTTTGAAGCAAGGCGGCCCAAAGAGCAGGCAATTGTCACGGAGATTGACGGCATGGTGGAATTCAAGGGCGCGCATAAAGGCATGAGGGTTGTTGTAGTTAAGGGAAGCAGCGAATCAAGAGAATACCTCATACCAAAGGGCAAACATGTCAGCGTCCATGAAGGAGACTGGGTCAAGGCAGGCGAGCCGTTAATGGATGGAGCGGTAAATCCGCATAGCATACTTGAGATTCTGGGACCCAGGGAACTCCATGGATATCTTGTTGATGAGGTCCAGAAGGTTTATCGCCTGCAGGGCGTTTCTATAAACGATAAACACATTGAGGTTATCGTCAGGCAGATGATGAAGAAAGTAAGGATTGAAGACCCCGGAGACACAAACTTATTGATAGGAGAACAGGTGGACAGGGTGGCGTTTCAGGCGGAAAATGCAAAAATAAAAGGAAAAGGCAAAAAGCCAGCGCAGGCCAAGCCATTGCTTTTAGGCATAACCAAGGCGTCTCTCGCAACAGAGAGTTTTGTATCTGCAGCATCCTTCCAGGAAACTACAAGGGTTCTTACCGAGGCTGCCATAAACGGCTCTATCGATGAACTCAGGGGACTGAAGGAAAATGTGATAATGGGTAGAGTTATTCCTGCGGGTACAGGTATAGCAAAATACAGGGATACATTTGTGAAGAGGGAAATACAGCAGCTGTTTGCGCCTGCGGAACCTGCTGCTCCAGAAGAATAAGAAAGTTATGAGTTCGGAGTTAGGAGTCAGGAATGAAATAGCAACTCCAAACTCCGAACTAAGCACTCCAAACCTTAGATTTATAGCAGATGCAATGCTGGGCCGGCTTGCAAGGTGGCTCAGGATGCTGGGTTTTGATACGCTTTATTGCTCTGACAAAAGCGATGCCGGTCTTCTTAAGATTGCAAGACAGCAAGACAGATTTATTCTCACAAGGGATACGCATTTTTTACAGTTCAAGAATCTCAGCGATCTTCTTCTTATCAGTTCAAATAATACGCTTGAGCAGCTCGTTGAGACAATAACAGCCTTGAACATAAAAGAGTTTAGCACCAGCAGATGCACGAAGTGTAATGGTGTTCTCGTCGGGAGTATAGAGAGGGAAGAAGTGAAGGGGCTGGTGCCTGAGCATGTTTATATGCATTTTGATAAATTTCTTAAATGCGGGGACTGCGGCAGTATATACTGGGAAGGCTCTCACATGAGAAGATTCAGAGAGATAATTCACCGCATATCTTTAAAAATAAAAAACTGATAATGTATGTAAACTAATGTCCTATTTCCGGTCACTCCCGCTTGTCGGGAGTCTTTCCGGAAGAAAGATTCCGGGCAAGCCGGAATGACAAAGAGGGAGACATTAATTTTGCAGGCATCAATAATAATAAGGAGGAACACAGATGGCGGATGAACATTCTTTTGACATAGTGAGCAAGGTTGACATGCAGGAGGTATTAAATTCTGTTCAGCAGGCGACAAAAGAGATAAGCCAGAGGTTTGATTTCAAAGGGAGCAAGAGCAGCATTGATTTCAGCAAAGAAAATGCCGAGATTACCCTAATCTCCGACGATGAGAACAAGATGAAGCGCGTCATAGACATACTTCAGTCAAAGCTTGTGAAGCGAGGCGTGTCCCTTAAATCCCTTGAGTACGGCAAGATTGAACCCGCGGCAGGCGGCACGGTAAGGCAGGTTATAAAGCTCCAGCAGGGCATAGCGCAGGAAAAGGCAAAGGAGATTGCGAAGGTTATCAAGGATTCAAAGATGAAGGTTCAGGCAGAGATTCAGAAAGACCAGTTGCGCATCCGCGCAAAAAAGATAGACGACCTGCAATTAGTCATTACAATGCTTAAAGGAAAAGATTTTGGGATACATATGGAGTTTGTGAATTACAGGTGAGTTAGTTAAACAGGGCTAATCATTTTAGGCGGGAAATGAATCTCTAAAACTGTATTAAAAACCGCAGATTGTTATCATAGAAAAGCCCCCCTGTTGTCAGTAATAAGCGTGCTATTCGCTTAACATATTTTTCTGTTGACCAATAGTAACTAATATGTTACCATTAAGCCAGATGTCAAAGCTGAAGGTTGTTGAGTATATAGCGGATGGTCAGTCATTATTTGAGAAATGGTTTTCAGAACTTGATGCAAATGCTGCCGCAAAGGTTACTGCCGTTTTATACAGAATGGAACAGGGCAATCTTTCAAATGTCAAATCAGTGGGGAAGGGCGTATTGGAATACAAAATCGATTTTGGTCCGGGTTACCGGGTCTATTTTGGGATGGAGGGCAATGAACTGATTATATTGATTGGAGGAGGCTCAAAAAAGACGCAGGACAAAGATATTAGAAAGGCCCATGTGCTTTGGCAGCATTATAAGGCAAATAAAAAATCTAAACATTAAGGGGGTTATATGGCAATAACAAGAAGATTTCGTGAAACAATTTTAAAGAGAGTTGAAAAAGACGCCAAATTCCGCAGGCAGATGCTGACTGAGGCTGTTAATGAACTTCTCGTCGGAGACCTTGAAGCAGGCAAGGCAATTCTTCGTGATTACATAAATGCGACTATTACTTTTCAGGGACTTGCCGGAAAGCTGAGAAAATCCAGCAAAAGTGTTCATCGTATGCTCGGCCCCAACGGTAACCCTCGTGCTGAAAATATCCTTGAGATTATCAAGATACTTCAAATGTATGAAAGGATTTCCCTTCATGTTAGGGCAGAACTTTTAGCGGCGTGATTTTGATAATTAAAAGGAGTGTTATAAAACTTCTCTCAGAACTGCCTTAGAAAACGCAGGTCATTCTCAAAGAAAAGCCTGATGTCATCAATCCCATATTTAAGCATGGTTATTCTTTCAATGCCCATGCCGAATGCAAAGCCGGTATACATTTCCGGATTGTATCCGACCATTTCAAAGACTCGCGGGTTTACCATGCCGGCGCCGAGTATCTCAAGCCATCCTGTTCCCTTGCACACCTGACAGCCCCTGCCTTTACAGAATATGCATCCTATATCAACTTCTGCTGATGGTTCTGTAAACGGGAAGAAACTCGGCCTGCACCGAACTGGAGTCTCAGGAGTGAATATCCTATGGATGAATGTCTCAAGCACGCCCTTGAGGTCGCTGAAAGAGATGTCTGTGTCAACCATCAGTCCTTCAACCTGATGAAACATGGGCGTATGGGAAATATCAGCGTCGCATCTGTAAACCTTGCCCGGCGCAATGAATCTCAGTGGCGGTTTCTTTTTCTCCATTGTCCTTATCTGAACAGGAGAGGTGTGAGTCCTAAGTATCACATCATCTGTGATATAAAATGTGTCCTGCATGTCCCGCGCAGGGTGGTCTTTCGGCATGTTCAATGCCTCAAAGTTATAGTAGTCAAGTTCAACCTGCGGTCCCTCTTCAACGCCGAAACCCATTGAAACAAAAATATCTTCAATCTTCCGCAGGACTTTATTTATCGGATGTTCCCTGCCTACAGGTGTGTATTTGCCCGGAAGCGTTACATCTATTGTCTCTGAGGAGAGTCTCCTCTTAAGGTCTGCATTACCCAGAGCAGATTCTTTTAAGGCGATCTCGTTTTCAACTAATCCTTTAAGCTCATTTACCGCTTTTCCAAAAGACCGTTTTTCTTCAGCAGGCATCGTAGAAAGGTTCTTAAGCTGAGCTGTCAGTAATCCCTTTTTCCCGAGGTATTTAATCCGCACCTGCTGAAGCTCAGATGTAGACGCAGCCTTATCTAATTCTGCGAGAAACGCTTTTTTGAAAGAGTCTGTGTCAAGCATTTGGTGAGCTGTTGCCTCTTTTATGCAGCAAGCTTTTTCTTAACGGACTCTGTGAGTTCGCTGAATGCCTTTGGATCATTGTAAGCCATATCAGCCAATGCTTTCCTGTTTAGAGCAATCTTTGCCTTTTTAATCCCTGTAATAAATTGACTGTAAGTCAAACCTGCCGCCCTGACAGCAGCATTGATCCTTATAATCCAGAGAGACCTGAACTCGCGTTTTTTCACCTTGCGGTCTCTGTAAGCATACTGCAGCGCCTTGTCAACCGCTTCTGTCGCTATCCTGAACAGGCGGCTCTTTGCGCTGTAATAGCCCTTTGCCTGTTCAAGCACTTTCTTTCTTCGCTGTCTTGTTTTAAATCCACCTTTAGCCCTTGGCATTTTAATCCTCCTGTCTTAGCTAAAAGCTGACAGCTAATAGCTATCAGCTCGACTTTTTTCTTATCTGCTACATATACGGTAAAAGTTTTTTTATGTTGCTGTGCTCTGCCTTTGAAACGAGAGTCGCGGTCCTAAGCTTTCTTGTTCTTTTTGAGGGTTTGCCTGTAAGGATATGGCTTTTATAAGCCTTGCTCCTCTTTATTTTCCCTGTGCCTGTAACCTTAAATCTCTTTGCAGCCCCTCTATGTGTTTTCATCTTTGGCATCACAACCTCCTGTTTTTAGCGTTGAGCGTGAAGCGTTATAGCGCCCGCGAAGAACGCTATAACGATTTTATTTACTGCTCGGTCCAATCACCATGGTAATATGATTGCCTTCAAGTTTTGGCTTCATCTCTATATTAAACTTGCCGGGCAGCATCTGGGTCATCCTTTCAAAGACTATCAGCCCGAGTTCAGGCCTTGCCATCTCTCTTCCCCTGAAGAACATCATCACCTTAGCCTTATGTCCTTCGTCCAGAAAACGCCGCATATTCCTTACTTTCAACTCCAGATCGTGAGCGCCTATCTGAGGTCTTATCTTTATTTCTTTAATATCAATTTTTTTGCTCGGGGCCTGTTTTTTGCTCATCTGGTATTTATATTTACCAAAATCAAGCAGCTTGCAAACCGGAGGATTTGCCTCAGGCGATACCTCCACCAGATCAAGTTCTCTTTGGTCGGCAAGTTCTAAAGCCTCTCTGACAGAAACAATGCCTGCCTGTTTGCCGTCAGCGTCAATAAGCCTGACTTCCTTTGCCCTTATCTGTTCGTTTACCCTTATGTGTTTGCTTATACTTTCACCTCCGTTTTTATTTGTGAAACATAACGCCTTATGCGTACTGAATTATATACATTATATATTTAATACTTGCTTCCTATTTCAGTCTTTATCATCTGTATAAGCTTGTCTATTGTAAACGAGCCCATGTTTTCACCATTGCGCTTTCTTACCGTCAGCTTGTTCTCATCTAATTCTTTGTCACCTATTATAACCAAATAAGGCACTTTTCTGATAGTGGCTTCTCGGATTTTATATCCGATTTTTTCGTTTTCAAGATTGGTCTCAATCCTGATTCCATTAAGCTTTAAGGTGTCAGCAGTTTTTAGCGCATAATCGGAATGTCTTTCTGCAATTGTGAGTATTCCGATCTGAACTGGCGCAAGCCATAATGGGAATGCACCGGCGTAATGTTCTATGAGAATTCCGAAAAACCTTTCAAGCGAGCCCATAAGGGCGCGGTGGATCATTATAGGTCTGCGGTCTTTTCCATCGCTTCCCCTGTAAGTAACATCAAACCTCTCCGGGTTGTTAAAGTCAACCTGAATTGTGCTGCACTGCCATGACCTGTTCAGAGAGTCTTTTATTTTTATGTCGATCTTCGGGCCGTAAAAAACGCCTTCACCCGGATCTATCCGGTATGACAGCCCCTTTTTCTCAAGCGCCTGTTTCAGGGCGTTTGTGGACCTGTCCCAGTTTTCGAGTGTCCCGACATATTTCTCCGGCCTGGTTGAAAGGTAAACATCATATGAATCAAAGCCGAAAGTCTTAAGAATAAAAAGCGTGAAGTCAAGGATGCTCGATATCTCGCTTTCTATCTGTTCTTCCCTGCAGAATATGTGTGCGTCATCCTGTGTAAATCCCCTGACCCTCAGAAGCCCGTGGAGCACGCCTGACCGCTCATATCTGTAAACTGTTCCAAGCTCTGCATACCTGATTGGGAGTTCCCTGTAACTCCTGAGAGAACTTTTGTAGATGTTTATATGAAACGGGCAGTTCATTGGTTTGAGTTCATATTCTATGCCTTCTATCTCCATCGGTGAATACATATTTTCTCTGTAGAAATCAAGATGCCCGCTTCTCTGCCAGAGGTTAAGCTTTGCTATGTGCGGTGAATAGAGGAGGTTATAACCGGCATTGTAATGTTCATCTCTCCAGAAGTCCTCTATAGTTTTTCTTATAATTGCGCCGTTAGGATGCCAGAGGATTAATCCCGGCCCGATATCTTCGCTGATGCTGAAAAGGTCAAGTTCCTTGCCGAGTTTTCTGTGGTCTCTTTTTTTGACCTCTTCAAGAAAGACAAGGTAATCCTTTAGAGACTTTTCATCAGCAAATGCAGTTCCGTATATCCGCTGGAGCATTTTATTTTTTTCACTTCCGCGCCAGTATGCGCCGGCAATGCTGAGGAGCTTGAACGCCTTAATAGAGCCCGTTGCCGGAACGTGGGGACCCCTGCACAGGTCAACAAATCCTCCCTCTTCATATACTGACACTTCATCATCTGTAATCTCCGAGAGAATTTCCACTTTGTAATCCTCGCCCATTTTTTTAAAGAACCCTATCGCATCTTTTCTTGGCATAGTTTTTCTTGTAAAAGGGTTATCTTTTTTTATTAGTTCTTTCATTTTGTTTTCTATCAAAACAAGGTCTTCAGGCGTAAACGGCCGGTCCATGTCAAAATCGTAATAAAAACCCTCGTCTGTTGCCGGGCCTATTGCAAGTTTAACGGCAGGAAATATCTCTTTGACAGCATGCGCCATGATATGGGATGAGCTGTGCCTGTAAATCTCCCTTCCTTCGGGCGAGTCAAAGTTTACAGCGTTAGTTTTAATTTTAATCTCCTTTAAAATTTTTTAAAAGCTATTGTGAAAATCAGTGAATAATATACAAAAACTATACAGTTACAGTCAATAAACAGGAAGCGTTTTGAAACTTTACCCCGTTAGAAAAACTTCGCCTTTCTAACGGGGTAAACAGAGTGACTCAATAAAATAAAAAAGGGAAACAGAGATTCTGTGTCCCCTTTTTTATTTATTGTTTTAGGGAAGACCCTACATTTCCTTAAGAGTAACTGCCCCTGTTGGACAGACGCTTACACAGGTTTCACAACCTTCACATAAGTCCCCTTGAACAACAACGCATTTGCCATTCTCTAGCTTAAATACCTCCACAGGACAATTATTAACACACTCCCCAGCACCATCACACTTTTCTGAGTCTATTGTTACAATCCACATTCAAACCTTCACCTCCTTAAAAATTTTGGTTGTTCAAAACTTTCTTTTATTGGTTTTCTTGAATTGGTAACACTTCCTGTAATAATAAAATAAAATCTATAAAAAAATCCACCAGTTTTTTACGATTTTTATAGATGATTGTATTTTTTGGTCTGGATTCTGAGCCCATAAAACAGCTGAATTACCTGTTACATGAAGAATTGGAATTCCAAAAACATAATCATCTAACCCCGCCTGATCCCATGATTTTGTCGGGTTATGAAAGTGATTATAGGAGCGGACGAGAGGGATATCTTATTGCCTCAGGTCTAACCTTTTAACTGGAGAAACGGATTTTTGATCAGAATCCCTTCAATCGTCTGACCGCTGTTCATATCTTCCGTCAATATTATGTTTGCCTTTGCTTCATAAGCTGCAACAACTACCAATGCATCCCAGAATGAAATGCGATATTTTTCTTCAATTTCTGAAGCCCTGATAATAGAAGAAGGCGTGTTCCCTCTGATATCCCAGCAGAGATATGATCTGAGAAGCTCCCTGGCTTCAAGAGTTTTTATGGGTTTTGAAAGCTTCTTTGTGACATTTACGTAAAACTCTTGTAGGACCTGACAGCTCATTACGCCTGTTCTCTTGTCCCAAAGATCCTTAACAATCTCGACTGCTATGCTATGTTTCTTTCCGGCATCGGCATCATGGGCGTATATCAGGATGTTTGTATCGAGGAAGACCTTATCGTTCATGAAGTTCTTCTCTTGAACAGGTTATCTTGCCGCCCATATGAAATCCCTTATTCAACATTCTCAGTGCTTTTCGCTTTGACTGCTCGTAGAACTCCTCATTCTCAATAATCTGCCTCAGGAAATCACTTAAAAATCGATTTAAAGAGGTATGTTTTTGAGCGGCAATAATCTTACCCTTTTTAATCAAATCTTTTTCCACACGCAGAGTGATGTTCTGTTTCATGTCAGCCTCCCGAAATCGTAATATATCGTAAGATAGCACGTATTTTACGTGCAAGTCAATTGGATATGCAAATTGGTGATGTAAATTGGGAACTATATTGAAAACTAAAAATCACAGAAGCATTTTCCACATCTTTATTGGGCAGCGAGTTCTTTCACGGGATAAAGAAATAAAAAGGGCTTCTTTTATTCAAAGAAGCCCTTAGATGAAATCATTGTGGGAACCCTTTTCAGTGTTCTATCTCAACGCCTGCAGTCTCTTCTCTCACTGTTATTGCAATCTTGTAGAGTATTGTTAACACCAAAAATCCTACTGCCCATACCCCGATTGAAATCAGTGTCTCAGGAAGCGTCGGCCAGTACTCTGTCACCTTCTCAAACATGTTAGGCACAAATCCGCCAATGATGAGGCCGAATCCCTTGTCAATCCAGAGGGATATAAAGACCATGGCGCTGGCTATGGCAAGGGTTGACTCATTCCTCCTTACCGCAGGGAATATAAGAAGAGCAATTGAGGCAATCGCCAGTATCACTGATGTCCACATTAGCGGCACAAGTTTGTTGTATTCTCCAATCCCTGCAAAGAGATACTGGAATGGATGCATGTGCCCGGGTATATTGCTGTAGAACGCAGTGAAAAACTCAAGCCCTAAGAAAAATACGTTTGTTATCATAAAGTATGTGACAATCTTTCCAAGCGTCTGTATAGCTTCTTTCCCGGGATCAAATTTAGTTGTTTTCCTTATAATCAAGGCGAGAATTATAAGGAGAGCCGGGCCTCCTGAAAATGCCGATGCAAGGAATCGTGCAGCCATGATTGCAGTCAGCCAGAAGTGCCTTCCCGGAATTCCTGCATAGAGAAATGCGGTGACTGTGTGGATTAAGGGCGCCCATGCTATTGAAAGGTATATAATGGGTTTAATCCATTTTGGAGGCGCAATGCCTTTTTTGTCTGAACCAAGCACAATCCAGCCTATGATTATATTCAAGGCAAGATAACCGCCTAAAACCATTGCATCCCAGAACATGACAGAGCTTGGAGTCGGATAAAGCAAGACATTCATAACCCTCATCGGCTGGCCCATATCAACAAAAATGAACAGCATACACATTGTGACTGCTGATACAGCCAGAAACTCGCCGAGTATAGTGATTTTTGCGAACTGTTTGAAATTGTGCAGGTAGTATGGCAGAACAAGCATTACGCCGGATGCGGCTACGCCGACAAGGAATGTGAACTGTCCTATATAAAGACCCCATGAAACGTCCCTGCTGAGCCCCGTTATCGTAAGCCCTGTCTGAAACTGCCTGAGATAGTTAACGGTTCCTATTCCTATGAGAACGAGCAGGATAAAAACCCATGTCCAGTATTTTTTGCTTCCGCTTAGAGCTTTTTCAAGCATTATAAGTTACCTCCTATTCCGAACAGAGCGAAATGTTTATTTGATTTCGGGTACGACAGCATAGTCATTTCCTCCTATTATGTAGTAAATGTTCGGCTCTGTTCCGAGTTCCGGTTTGCGCCTGATGGTATGTTTCGAAGCGAGAATCTTTCTGATTTCTGATGTTGAATCATCAAGGTCGCCGAATACCAATGCGCCGTTAGATTCTTCCACGCACGCAGGTTTTAGCCCTTTTGCAAGCCTCTCATAGCAGAAGGTGCATTTTTCCACAACACCTATAGTCCTTGTTGGGAATTCAGGATTCATGTATTCCTGCAGGTTTTTGGCAAGCCTTGGGTCTTTGTAGTTAAAGCTCCTTGCACCAAAGGGACAGGCTGCCATGCAGAATCTGCATCCGATGCACCTGTGCATGTCCTGCATCACCAGACCATCGCTTCTTTTGAATGTTGCTTTTGTCGGACAGACCCTTACACACGCAGGCTTGTCACAGTGGTTGCAGAGCAGCAGAAAAGGCTTGTGTTTCATATCCTCGTGCATAAATTTATGTTCCTGCCCTGGGAAAGAATGCTCAAAGGTTTCAGTCCATATCCACTTTACCTCGTCTTTTGTATTGCTGAAGTCAGGGACATTGTGAATGCGGTGACAGGCTTCTGTAACTCTCTTGATGTTTACCTCTGATTTTAATTTACTCATGTCAATAGCCATTCCCCATCTCTTTCCTGTGAGGGCCTCGGTATTCGGCGCAGTCTGAGCAGCCTCCAGCATGCCTTTCCGTAATCCGCCTGCAAGCGCTGTGCCTCCAACGGCTATAGTAGAAATTCCTGCTATCTTTAAAAATTCTCTTCTGTTCATGCTCATGACTTCTTCTCCTTTGGCGCGATATGGCAATCCCAGCAGTATGGTTTTACAGCCACGTAGTTATGACATTTATCACAGAAATCCTTTTTGTTAGAGTGGCATTTCATGCATCCGTTCTGAAGGCTCTTATCATATTTCTGTCCGCTGATGACTATCTGGTCTCTGTTTCCGTCACGCACAACAGCATCTCTCCAGTTATTCAGCATCTGCATATGCTCTCCCCTCATAAATTCCTTTGGCTCCACACACTGCTTTTTCCCTGTCTCTTTTTCCATCTTCTGTATCTCAGGCGTATCAAACTTAAGCTCTGGTTTAGCAACAGCCTTGCCCATATTCAAATAGAAAGGGGATGCAAACAAGGCGACAAAGATAATCAAGCCAACGAATATCTTTCCTCCGTCATATATCTTCATTATTCTTTAGCCTCCTTTCCGGGTAACGGTTCAAGACGCAAATCCTGTGTCCTTTCCTTTTCACCTGTCATTACGAGGGCATTCCCGACCAGCTCATGAAGCCCTGCTACCTGCACATCAGGCGCCCAGTATTCCATTAATGCCTTGAGTGTAGCCCTGTCAATAGCGCAGATATTTGCCAGCATGTTTACGCCATAATTGTCCCTGACATATTTTACAGCGTTGGCTCTGGGGAATCCGCCTCTCATCCTTAGATCCATATTTTCGGAGGCGTTCAGGCCTGTGCCGCTGCCGCAGCAGAAGGTCTTTTCCCTGATGGTGTCTTCAGGCATTTCATGGAAGTGGTTGCATACATTCCGCAGAACGTATCTTGGTTCATCAAGAAGCCCCATCCCTCTTGCTGTGTTGCACGAGTCGTGCCATGTGACTTTGAGGTGGTTGTTCCTGCTCGGGTCCAGCTTTAGCTTCCCATTCTTGATAAGGTCAGCTGTGAATTCTGCTATATGAACCATCTTTGTGGATTTTGCGTTCTCAAATTTTGTGCCTGTTATAGGAGAAACAGGCTCCTCAAGGAAATCAGCAGGGCCGTTCCATGTATCCATGTACTGATTTACAACCCTCCACATATGACCGCATTCTCCTCCAATGATCCATTTCACGCCGAGCCTCTTTGCCTCTGCATAAATCTTTGCATTGAGCCTTTTTGCCATCTCATTGGAAGTAAATAATCCGAAGTTTCCTCCTTCGGATGCATATGTGCTCCAGGTGTAGTCAAGCCCGAGTTCATGGAAAAGCATAAGTTCACCCATAGCGGTATAAGTGCCGGGGTCGGCAAAGAGATCGCCTGATGGGCCTACAAAAAGGATCTCTGCTCCTTTTCTATTGAAAGTAGGCTTGATTCTTATGCCTGTTATTGTCTCTATGTCGTCAAGGAAGAATTCCACGCTGCTTGTTATTGTGTGCGGCTCAAGGCCAAGGTGGTTTCCTTTCATATAGCAATTGGCAACAGGTCCTGCAATCCAGTCTGTATTCAATCCAAGCAGGTTCATAAGCTCTCTTCCCACCATGGTTATCTCAGCCTGGTCAATTCCGTATGGGCAAAAGACTGAGCAGCGGCGGCACTCTGTGCACTGGTAATAGTAATACCATATCTCTTTTAAGACATCTAAGGTTAACTCCCTTGCGCCGGCAATCTTGCCAATCATTTTGCCGGATGCAGTAAAATATTTCCTGTAAACCGATCTCAGGAGTTCTGCCCTAAGTACCGGCATATTCTTTGGGTCTCCCCCGCCTATGAAGAAATGACACTTATCAGCGCATGCACCGCACCTGACGCAAATGTCCATAAACAGTTTGAAAGAACGGTACTTGCCTAATCTGTCCTTTATGCCTTCAAGGACAATCTCCTGCCAGTTCTCAGGAAGCTTCCAGTCTTCCTCTGCGGGAGACCAGTCACGCGCATTCGGGAATTCAACAACATTGAGATTTTTGCCTTTTGCACCCCAGCAGAATGTGTGTTCCTTGAATTCAGCAGGTGTGTCCATCCATCCTTTTTTAGGCGGCTTGTAGTCTATCTTTGACAGCTCATCTGGTTTTGCAGTAAATTTTGTTGCCATGCGTTACTCCTTTTCCACGGGGATTCCGGCTTTTTTCATTTTTTCCCTGAAATCATTCTCATATTCCTCATATGTGTGGACATGCACAGGATAATTCCATGGATTTATATGTCTTACCATACGGCTGTTGTTCACCATATTTCTTGTAGGGCTGAGGAAGACCCCTGCCATATGCATCAGCTTGCTCAGCGGGAAGTAGGCAAGCAATATGCATATCAAAAACAGATGGATATAAAAAATTACACCGATACCCTGAGGTATCACAGGGTTTAAACTTACAAGTCCCATAGCGAGTTCCTTCACACCCACAATATGCACCTTGTAGAAATATCTCATCAACACGCCTGATGCGGCTATGCCGAATATCAGAAAAAGCGGGAAGTAGTCGGCAGCGAGAGATATATATTTTACCTGCGGTATGAAAACTCTCCTAAGAAAAAGATATGTTACAGCACCGAGAAGAACAACATCTGTCATGTAAAGCAGGGGAACACCCACCTGCAGAAAACTATCAAGCCCCTCAACCGTTTTTATAAAGGAAGGAGTATCCTGTAAGAACAATCTGAAGTGCCTGACAAAAATAATGAGGAATGACCAGTGAAATGCCAAACCTGCCAGCCAGAGCCATTTGGCCTCCCCATATACAAGCCTGCCTTCCTTGAGTTGTGTCTTTAAGTTTCTGAAGAGTGAGCGGAATATCAGCGCTTCAAGCGCCATTCTGATGATGACGCCTGCGGTGCTTGACGGGTTTTCAATCTTGTTCTGTTTTATCCACGGTAGTGATTCCTGCTGTCCGCAGGTTGTAGGTATGCGGAACGGCACAGGAGAGCTTCCCCATTTCAGTACGCGGTAGATGAACCCCAGAATAAATATTGCGATTGCAATATAGGGGATGACAACTCCAAAAAGGAATTGAAGGTTTGCTATCTTCACCCCTGCGTAGGCAGACAGAACAAGCGTGATAACAGCAAAGAAGGAAAATAGGATTCTCATTTCTTTACCTCTCCTCTTTTTATTTTTAGATTAATATTTCCTGCGAGATCAGGTTCCTCTCCATTGGTGTCATTTATCAGGTTAGCCATTTGCAAAAGCCTGAAGGTGCTCCTTTTAACTTCATTAGCCTTTATCTCGTAAATCTTTTCCCTGCACTTCATGTAAATATCAAATGCTGAAAGTGCGAGGCTGTCTATAGTGGATTCAAGAGATAGAATCTCATCTGATAACTGTTTTTCGGCTATTTCAGCGCGGAGTTCTTCCCTGATAATTCTCTTCAGAGGGAAGATAAAAGAAACGGCCTGAGAGGGAGTAAAATCCTGAACCGCCCTTATTCTCACGACATTGTCAAGAAACTCTGAAGTTTTTTCCTTATTGAGACCTCTGAGGAGTTCATCAAATATATTTTCTATCCCCTTGGATATGGTTGACCCGATTGGGTTGGCAAATCTGTTGCTCTGTATCTTTAAAAAACTTGAGGTGTCAGGAGGGTAACTTTCTATTATTACATCAAACCATTTCTCCAAAATGGAAGCCTTTTTATCTGCTAAGAGGCTGTTCAGTCTCATGTCCGGCTTTGTTCCCTCCCGATTTAGTTGAATCAGTTGAGGCAGGCAGCTCCACAAAAGGTTGAAATTTCAAATTCGGAGTTCGGAGTATAGAAATCAGAATGTACGGGCACCCTTAACTCCTAAACTCCTAACTCCCATACTCCTAACTCCCATACTCCTAACTCCTAAACTCTTAACTGTTATACGCAACCTGTTGGTTTTGGAAGCCCTGCATACTTACATGCCTGTTTTGCGGGCCCGCCCGGATAAAGTTCGTAAAGGTACTTTGTGTTGCCTTTTTCAGGCCCCATAGCCTTTCCGATCTCTTTAACGAGAATCTTTATCATAGGGGCAATCTGATACTGCTTGTAGTAGTCTCTGAGGAAGTTAATGACTTCCCAGTGAGCGTCTGACAGTGTAATATCGTCCTGCGCTGCCAGATGCGCGGCAAGCTCCTTGCTCCAGTCGTCAAGATTAATAATATATCCGTCATCATCAACCTCAATCTGTTTCCCCTGAAATTCCATCGTTGGCATTTTTACATCCCTCCTTTTTGTTGAAAAAATTTCTTGTTAAATATAAGCAAGGGAGAAATCTCCCGCTCAATATTTGTCTTAACTTCCAAATAAGCCTTTCTTACAGGATAAAAATGATTATTTGAAGGCAATCAGATTCCCAATTGG
>CAZHHV010000010.1:758-26247 GCA_964532335.1 uncultured Nitrospiraceae bacterium | reverse complement strand
TTAGATCCATGGCACCATTTTAAAATGGTGCCAAAACTTTTACAATTACCTAAAACAAATACCAACCGCGGCAACAGCGTAGCGTTGCATTTTGCTGCAAATTGAATTAAAATAGTTGCAAATATATAATATGGAGGCTCTGATATGGCAACAGCTATTAGAATATCGGAAGAGTTGATTGGTGATGCGAAAAAATTTAGCCGGATAGACCACAGGTCATTAACCGGCCAGATTGAACACTGGGCTCGCATAGGCAAGTGTGCCGAAGAAAACCCGGATTTGCCCTATATTCTTATCAAGGAGATTTTGATTGGAATAGAAGAATTAGAGCAAGGCGCTAAATCGGAGTATAAATTCGGATAAAGCGCATGAAAATATACCAATCAAGGTTATTTGAGAAAAAAGCGAAAAAACTGCCCAAACAAGAAAAGAAGATATTAGACCAAGAGATAAGCAAGATAGCAAACAATCCCTCTATCGGAGATGAAAAGAAGGGAGACCTCAGGGGGATATTCGTCCATAAGTTCAAGATTAAAACAATGATGTATCTGCTTGCCTATAGGATTATTGAAAATGATTTGGAGTTAATTATGGTTGGGCCTCATGAGAACTATTATCGGGACTTAAAAAATTATTTAAAGAGTTGATAAAAGGGCAGTAACCCCCTGCCCCTTGATTTTCTTCCCCTGAAATGTATCCCTCTCAATAAATCTCTGCTGTATGTCTTTTGTAATCTGATGCCTGCTCCTGTCCCATCTCGGCGCAATAAGTATATCGTCAGGGGCTGTTGCAAAGAGCCGCTGAAGAACAATGTCAGGAGAAAGCCTCTCTATGAAATCCACAATAAAACCCAGATATTCCTCATATTCAAATGTATGAAAAGGATTTTCTTTGTACATCTGTGCCAGCGGCGTATCCTTCACGACCTGAAGCTGATGTATCTTCAAGAAATCAAGGTGAAGTCCGGAAATCTCATCCGCCATATTGAGCATTTCTTCTCTTGTCTCTGTGGGGAATCCCACAATCAGATGCGCGCCCACAGATATCCCCTTGCTGCGCGTAAGTGAAACCGCATCAAGAAAAGTTTTATAATCATGCCCCCTGTTTATGAACCTGAGTGTTTTGTCATAAATTGACTGGAGTCCGTATTCCACGAGAATAAAATGCTTTTTCCCTAACGACTCAAGCAGTGCGAGCTTTTCGCTGTCTATGCAGTCAGGCCTCGTGCCTATGGCAAGTCCGATGACTGCGGGCTCGGCAAGGGCTTCTTTGTAAAATAGTTCAAGCTCTTCAACAGGCGCATATGTGTTTGAATAGGGCTGAAAATATGCAAGGAATTTGCTTGCCCCGTATCTCCTGCCCAGATATGCAATGCCGTTTGTTATCTGCTCTTTTACCGGAATGGCAGGCTTGCATGAGCTGGGCCTGAAGCTGTCATTGTTGCAGTAAATGCAGCCTCCGAAACCGAGACTGCCGTCCCTGTTCGGGCATGTGAAGCCTGCATCAATGTTAACCTTATAAACAGTTGTGCCGAACTGCTTTTTCATGTACTGGCCGAATGAGTTATATCTCAGCTCCATATTTTAATTATTCACCTTTCCGAAGAACCCTGTCAAATGTGAGAAGAGCGCTGCTACCGAAGCCTTCTCTGATGCTATACTAGTACATTATGACAATATTTTCTGTGAGCGAGGCAAAAGTAAGCGCATTAAAGGCAAAGATGCTCAGCCTTAACATCCGTGCTCAGGATATAGAAGAATCTTTTATTCGTTCCGGCGGAAAGGGCGGGCAGAACGTAAACAAGACTTCCACATGCGTTTATCTCAGGCATGTCCCGACAGGGATTGAGGTTAAATGCCAGAAGGAACGCTCACAGTCACTTAACCGCTATCACGCAAGGATAATCCTTATGAAAAAAATAGAGCAGCTGATAAAAGGCAGGGAGAGCGAAGAAAGACAACGGATAGAAAAAATCCGGCGCCAGAAGAGAAAGCGTTCAAAAAGGGCCAAGGAAAAGATTCTTGCTGAAAAAAGAATCGTATCTGAAAAGAAAAGGCTCCGCTCTAAGATTGTCTACGCCTCGTAGAGATACTCATGATATTTATGCGTAATCGCCATGCTTGCTTACCTTTTCACCCTTAATACCCCGTCCATTAATGCTATCTTCTGTATGACGGCTGCAAGCTGTTTTTTGTCCTTAACCTCAACAATAAACGTAATCTGTGCTGTCTTGTCAGGGGCTGAGATTGCCTGAAGCTGACTGATATTGACATTCTCGGATGACACAAGCGTGCTAAGGTTGGCAAGCACACCCGGCTTATCCACTGACTCGACCAATACCCTTGCAGGATATGTTGCTTCGCCGTCCTGTCTCCACTCAACATCAACAAGCCGCGCATTATCAACTGCAAGCCTTTCAAGGTTATGACACTTCTTGTTATGGATTGTAACCCCTTTGCCCCTTGTAATAAACCCGACAAGGCTGTCTCCCGGAACAGGATAACAGCACTTTGCCGTATGGTAGAGGATGTTGTCTATTCCTTTTATGCTTACCCCTTTCTGCTCTGCTGAAGGCTTGACAGGTTTTAGAGCAACCTCTTCCGCAGGTTTTTCAGGCATCAGTTTATTTATTACCTGATGCGGTGAAATTTTTCCGAATCCTACTGATACAAAAAGCTCTTCAAGCGAAGACACTCCCAGAGACTTCGCTGCTTGCAGTATCTCATCGGATTTCATGAGCGCATTGCTCATATTATGTTTTTTCAGTTCGCTCTCCAGGATTTTAATGCCAAGCTCCACTCCCTGCGTCCGCTCTTCTGCATTTATCCACTGTTTTATCCGGGTCTTTGCGCGCTGTGTTACAACGAATTTCAGCCAGTCCCTGCTCGGCTTGTGCGTTGGAGAGGTTATTATCTCCAGCGTATCGCCGTTTTTTAGCTGGTATCTCAATGGCACAATCCTGCCGCCAACCTTTGCGCCTACACATTTGTGTCCGACCTGCGTATGGATGCTGTATGCAAAATCAACAGGGGTTGAACCTGAGGGAAGTTCCTTAATATCGCCTCTGGGAGTAAAGACATAAACAACGTCAGGCACAACAGCGCCCTTTACCTCTTCAAGAAAATCCTTTGCATTGGGAAGCTCTTTCTGGGACTGAACCAGATCTCTGAGCCAGGTGATATACCTGCTGTCTTTTTCAGTGAGAGCGCCTTTTTCTTTGTATTTCCAGTGGGACGCTATGCCCTCTTCCGCAACCCTGTTCATGTCAGCAGTCCTTATCTGGAACTCAACCCTCTCGCCTTTAGGCCCGATTACTGTCGTGTGCAATGACTGATACATATTTGACTTCGGGACACCGATGAAATCCTTGAACCTGCCCGGCACAGGCGTCCAGAGCGAGTGGATAATTCCCATGATTGCATAGCAATTGGCTTTTGTGTCCGTGATAATCCTGATTCCGAGGACATCCTGTATCTGCTCAAATGTAATGCTCTGCTTTTGCATCTTCTGATAGATGCCGTAGGAATGCTTTATCCTGTATGAGGCCTTCCCTTCTATATTTTCCTCTTTGAGCCTTGCCTCTATTTCCTTTACAACTCCTCTGAGATAAACTTCCTGTTCCTCTTTTCTCTTTGCTATTTTCTTTACAATCTCTTCATGCAGTTCAGGCATCATGAACTTAAAACTGAGGTCTTCAAATTCCGTCTTCAGCCAGCCAATCCCGAGCCTGTTTGCTATTGGCGCATAAATATCAAGCGTCTCAGCGGCAATCCTCTGCCTCTTTTCTTCAGAGAGGTGCTTAAGGGTCTTCATGTTGTGAAGCCTGTCGGCAAATTTTATGAGTATGACGCGCACATCCTCTGCCATTGCCAGAAGCATCTTTCTGAAATTTTCCGCCTGCGCCTCCTCTTTTGTCATAAACTCCATCCTGCTTAATTTCGTCAGGGCATTTACAAGGAATGAGACGTCATTCCCAAAATGGGATTTCATGTCTTTTGCCGTTATGGTTGTGTCTTCGATTGTGTCGTGGAGAAGCCCTGCGGCAATAGTGGTTGTATCCATCTTCATATCCGCAAGAATAGATGCGACAGCAAGGGGGTGTTCTATATACGGAGAGCCTTCTATCCGCGTCTGATTGCCGTGAGCCTCGCTGGAAAAGATATATGCCTTTTTCAGGAGTTCAACATCTGCATCAGGATTGTAAGAAAGCACTTTTTTTATTAAGTCGTCAATCGTTGCAACATCTTCAGCCATGAGTTTATTATACACCTTTAAAATAAGTTGAGAGTTGAGCCCAAATCTCGATATAGAAATTCTAAAACTGTTCCCTCTCCCTTGATGGGAGAGGGTTAGGGTGAGGGTGAATAGTTCACGTTTAAGGTTACCCCTCCCCCTCGCCCCCTCCCGCAAGGGGAGGGGGATTTACTGGGAGAACAATTTTCTACCTCTGTTTTTGGGTTGAGAGTTAAGAGTTGAGAATTTTAAAAACTTTTAACTTTTAACTTTTTTTACTGGCTTGGTCTTAATGCCTTGAGACTTAACTGGAGATAGCTGCTTCCGTTATATTCATTAAGGGTCGGAGTAAATACAGCATCTACTGCGCCGGACACCTCTGTGCTTCCCATATCAAACCCTATTGCATCCATTGAATGCGCGCCGTGTTTTAGTTTCATTTTAAGGTGATTGTTGCCTACTATCCTTGGATTTACGACTTCAAGTTTTCTGGCTGCAAGGAACGGTTCTTTATTAGAGCAACCCACCGGTTCAAGCATTGCAATCTCCCTGATAAGGCTATGGTTAACCTCAGAGAGCGCCACATCCGCATCAATCTCAAGTGAGGGAACAAGATCTTCTTTGGACAGAGCGGTTTCAACTATGCGCTGTATCGCCTTTTCAAAAAGCGGAATGTTTTCAACCTTAAGCCTTACGCCTGCTGCCTGCCTGTGTCCTCCGAAAGACAGGAGGAACTCTCTGCATTCAGCAAGTCCGCTGCACATATCAAAAGAAGGAATGCTCCTTCCTGAGCCTTTCGCGATTCCCTCCTCTATGGAGAGGATAACTGTGGGGCGGTAAAATTCCTCTGCTATTCTTGATGCGACAATACCGACAACGCCCTGATGCCATCCCTCTCCTGCGAGCACTATTACACGCTCGTCATGCATAACCCTTAATGCCTCGCGGGCTTTTTGATAAACCGCTTCCTCTATTTTCTGCCTCTCAGAGTTCAGCCTGTTAAGCCATGAACCAAGGTCTTCCGCTTCTCCTTCTGTCTCTGACAATAAAAGACGGACTACATCACTGGCATCAGAAATCCTGCCTGCCGCATTTATCCGCGGTATCAGGGTGAAAGATAAAAGCCCTGCCCTCAGTTCTCTTTTATCAAGGCCTGCTGCGCTTTTGAGCGTCCTTATCCCCAGCCTGCAGCCTTCATGAATTAGCTTCATCCCTTCTTTCACAAGAATTCTGTTTTCGCCTGTGAGAGGAACAACATCCGCCATTGTGCCGATTGCTGCAAGGTCTAACAAATCGTGAACCGTGAACCGTGAACCGTGAACCGTGGATAATGCTTGTGCAATCTTGAAGGCCAACCCTGCGCCTGAGAGAATTGAGAGCGGAGAACCTGAAGATGAAAGTTTCGGATTTATTATTGCAACAGCTTCAGGCAATATAAAAGATGCATGATTCACGATGCATGATTCATGATTTTTTTTATCGTGCATCCTGTATCTTGCATCTTGCATCTTGATGACCGGTTCATGATGGTCTGTTATGATGACGTCAATCCCTTCCTTCTTTGCGCAGGCAGCGGCGTCAAAAGATGTTATTCCGCAGTCCACAGTGATTATGAGGGTTGCTCCAAGTCTCTTTGCCTCCTTCACAGCGACAGGATTAAACCCGTATCCGTGAGCAATTCTGTCAGGGATAAAATAATGGACCTCTATTCCGGATGTCCTGAGGGCATGAACCATTACCGCAGTTGCGGTAAGCCCGTCAGCGTCATAATCGCCATGAACAAGGACAGTTTCGTTAGTATCAGCAGCGTGTTTTATTCTCTCAACTGCAGTTTTTACTCCATCAATTTCAAAAGGGTCTGAAAGACCGGAGATATGCGGGTTCAGGAAGCTATCGATTGCCTGCGGTGTTTTTAGCCCCCTGCTTACCAGCACCTGCGCAAAGGCAGGAGAGACAGAGACAGCCTTTGATAGATAATTGATATAGTCTGGATTTGTCCGGCTTACAAGCCATTTTCTATACATGAATAAGTGAACAGTGTCAGTGAACAGTATCAGTTACAGACACTAAAAACTGACACTTACACTCGGGTTTATTTCTTTGCAAAAGCTCTCTTCCTTCCCCAGAGCAAAACTGTGGGGCTTGCAATGAATATTGAAGAATAGGTGCCGATGACAACTCCCATTATCATAGCAAGCGCAAAGTCGTGTATAACCTCTCCTCCGAAAAAGAAGAGCGCAACTGACGTCAAAAGCACTGTAAGGGAAGTTATTATTGTCCTTGAGAGAACCTCATTTATGCTTGCATTCATTATGCTCTCAAGCGGTTCTTTGTGCCTCACTTTCATGTTTTCCCGTATCCTGTCAAAAACAACAACCGTATCTGTAAGCGAATAGCCTGCAATCGTGAGCAGGGCTGTCACGAGAATGAGATTTATCTCGTGTCCCATAAGGTAAAACACGCCAAGAACTGCAAGCACATCGTGGAATGTCGCTATTGTCGCGCCCACTCCGAAATTGAACTTAAACCTGAATGCGACATATGCGAGTATCCCTAAAATAGCAACTCCTATTGCCTTGGCTGCATCTGCCCTGAGTTTGCCGCCTACTTTCGGCCCTATCTCAGTCGTGGAATCAACAACATACTTATTGTCAGAAAATTTCTGGCTAAGAATTCCTGTTGCCTCGCTTGACGTCTGCCCGAGCTTTTGCTCTGTCTTTTTCACCCTTATGAGAATCTTGTTTACGGTAGGGAGATCCTGCAAGTCAAAATCCTTAAGTCCACCGTCTTCGAGCGCCTTTCTCACATCATGAAGAACTACCGGCTTTTCAAATTTAAGCTGTATCGAAGTGCCGCCTGCAAAGTCAATTCCGAGGTTTGCCTTTCCATTTGCAATCTGGATTATGGCGATTATGCCAATGATTGAAATAATCCCTGAAAATATAAATGCGATTTTCTTTTTCCCCATGAAATCTATTTTTGTATTTTTAATCAGCTCCAGCATCTGTCCTCCTCTCTACGAGTCATTGACTACGAGTTATAAACTATATGCTCAACTTCCTGACATCCCGCCTGCTCAGAATAAGGTCAAAGACTGTCTTGGTTCCTACAAGCGCCGTAAAAAGATTTATTGCAACGCCCAGGCTGAGTGTTACCGCGAAACCCTTTATCGGTCCCGTGCCGAACTGAAAAAGCACTGCCGCTGTTATGAGGGTTGTAACATGAGAGTCAAATATTGTCCAGAATGCCTTGTTATACCCTGAGTCAACCGCAACCCTCGGCGTTTTGCCTGCGCGCAGCTCATCCCGTATCCTCTCAAACATAAGCACATTTGAATCAACAGCCATGCCGATTGCCAGTATTATGCCTGCAATGCCCGGCATTGTGAGTGTTGCATTTAAAGACGCCATAGCGCCGAGAAGTAATATAATATTAAGGGCAAGCGCAAAGTCTGCAATAACGCCCGAAAGCCTGTAATAAACAATCATAAAGACTACTACAAGCAGTGTCCCGATAATCCCTGCCATCTTCCCTGCCTCAATAGAGTCTGTGCCGAGAGACGGCCCTACTGTGATGTTCTGCAGCATCTTGACAGGCGCAGGAAGCGCTCCTGCCTTCAGGACTATCGCAAGGTCCTTTGCCTCTTCCAGTGAGAAGCTTCCTGAAATCTGTGCGTTACCTCCTGAGATTCTTTCCTTGATCTCAGGCGCCGAGTATATGGTGTTGTCAAGGACTATTGCAAGCCGTTTCTTGACATTGGCCGCTGTCACCTCATCAAAGAGCTTTGCCCCTGCGTCATTGAATGCTATAGATACATGAGGGAAGCCAGACCTTGAAGTGTCTATATTCACCTTTGCCTCTTTGAGAAGGTCTCCTGTCAGCGCTGCCTGTTTTTTCACAAGTATGGGAATCTTTCTTACAACGCCTGTTTCCCTGTTAACCTTTTTCTCAAAGAGTATCTCATCATCTGAGGGAATTTTTTCTGCAAACTTCTTAAGAACAGCGTCTTCCTCGCCCGGCGCTGCTGTTGCGGGAATCTCTGCGGCAACAGGGGATGCGTCATCAACAATTTTGAATTCAAGCTGTGCAGTTTTCCCGATTATTTCTATTGCCCTTTTCGGATCCTTAATGCCTGGAAGCTGGACCACTATCTCATTTGTTCCCTGCCTGTGAATCGTAGGCTCTGCAACTCCGAACTGGTCAATCCTGTTTCTGATTGTTTCAAGCGCCTGGTCAGCGGCATTGTCCTTAATCCTTTTTGCCTCTTTGTCTGATATCGTATATACAATGTTGGTCCCTGTCTCAACAGGTGTGAGTACAGGATAATTGTCTTCTATGGCTTTTCTTATTTCCATCGAAGAGGGAGCAACTGTTATAAGCAGGCCTTTGCTTGTGATCTCTGCATTTAATTTCTTTTTTGACATAATATCCCTCAGGGACTGGGCAATCCTTTCCGTTGTTATCTCAACAGCCTTTTCGCCTTCAACCTCAAAGACAAGGTGTATCCCGCCCTGAAGATCAAGCCCTAAGGTTATGCCCTTGTCAGGCATATTCTTCGTCCACCAGTCTGGCATCACCTTGAAAAACGGCGTGTTCGGCAGAAAAAATACTGCTGCAAGCAAAAGTGTTGCCCCGATAAGAATAAATCTCCATTGAATCCTTTTTTCCATCTAAATCTAACCTCCAAAGTAAATTAAAACTTCAAATAGGTCTTATATGTCTTATGCGACTTATATGATTTTTTCATGCCAGCCTTGTGTTGTTTATATAAAGCTGGAATTCGCAGTTTAAAACCCTTGCTGCCTTTCTGCATGCAGCCATGCGCGACAGGAATATCTCAAAGTATTCTATTACCTGAGAAATCCTTGTATCTATTACAAGCGAAAGCATAATGAGCTTCTTTTCCGCGTCTATCGAGAGTTCTGACTCTGTTGCCGCATAATTAACCCTGTCGTGTATATCCTCTGTGACCATGGCAGGGTTTCTCACCCTGCTCCGGTGCACATCAGCTTTATCAGCGAGAATCAGCGCTGCCGCGATAGCATCCGGTATCACCCCTTCGTCTTCCTCATGCATTACTATTGCCCTCATAGCTCTTATAATGTCTCTGAGGTCATAGCCGAGTTCCTCAAGCACTTCTTTCGCCAGGATTGCACCCATTTTATGGTGATTGCTCCTTCCGAGCATATTACCGATGTCGTGCAAAAACCCTGCTGCCGCAGCTAACTCTGCTTCGCTTTCGCTGAACAAAAGTTTTTTCAGTATATTGTAGGCAGCCTTAGAGACAATATCCGTATGCCTGAGACCATGCTCGGTGTAACCGATGATCTCAAGATATTTGTCCGCCATCTCAATGTAAAGCCTCGCCTTTTTATTGTTGTGCAAGGCGCTGAGGTCAGGAGCCAATTAATCTTCCTCTGAAGCAGGCCTTACAGCGGCAATGTATGCCTTGCCGAATTTTACCCTTACATTTTCCGCAATCTTCAAAGTCACAGTGGTCGTGCCGACAGCCTCAATAACAGCGTACTCTCCGCCTGATGTGATAACCTTGTCTCCCCTTTTTAAGCCTTCAAGCATCTTCTGATGCTCTTTGGACTTTTTCTGCTGGGGCCTTATCAGGAGAAAATAAAAAACAACAAATATCAGGAGCATCGCGAAGATTGGGTTTTGGAAAAACGCCGCAATACCGCCTGGCTGTCCTGCTGCCTGCCCACCTGTTTCTTGTGCTGCCCATGCAATGTCATTAAACATTGTAACCTCCATTCTGCCTCCTGACTCATCAGGAGGAGAGAAAAAATTTGATTATTATACTAACCGTTCACTGCGGATTTAATCAAGGCAAATACCCTCTTTTGTGGGCATCACAAAGATGTGGCGACTGTTTGCGGCGCCAGTAATGAAAAGGGATAAAGCGGGATATTTCTAAAAATCCAGAACAACAGGATGAGAACTAAAAAAATCCAGATAAATTTAGCCGGTACAAAAACACGTGGCAAGAGGTTGCCTCTTATCCCGCGCATAACATAGGATAGAAAACCGTATCCCAGAAAAGGTAATGTCACAACCATAAGGGGGTTAAAACCAAATGCCGTTAATAGGTTGCCATGTAATAACGCATGTAATCCGCGCAATGATCCACAACCGGGGCAGTAGAACCCGCTGAACTCATGAAAAGGACATGGGGCATAAAGAGATGAGTTCGCGGGATTAAAGGCATACAGAAAAAAACCTGCGACAATCACTACATTTAAGACCGTCAAAGATTTTAACTGTTGTTTTCTTTTTGTCGGTATATTTCCAGAAACACAAGCTTCATCCACAAAACCTTAATACCTCCTTCCAGCGACGGCGCCGACAATTGCGAGGAAAACATAAATAACCACAAAACCTAATCCAACCCAAAAAGAGACCCATGACCACAGCTTGGCTTTTTTGGATGTTGCAACAGCACCGTCATAATCCCCTGCTGCAATTTTCCCATTTACCTGCGCTGCAAAGACGATTGCCGGGATTCCAAAGGGCAGACAGCAAAAGATTGTGACCAAAATGGCCTGTACAAGATAGTTCGGAATGTCTATTACTTCCGGAGCCGCACTCCGCTGTAACATATTACCGCATTGAACGCATTTGAAGGCATTATCATCATTCTGTTTGCCGCATTTTGTACAATACATAAAATCCTCCCTTTTAACAGATTTATTTCTGCCGCGCCTCATTATCAATATAACTACCGCTGCAACGAGCGCTGGTATGCCTAAGATAATGAGTATAATTATTAGTTCCTGCATTCCAAGACTAAACATGTTTCCTCCTGTTCATAATTCAGGGTTGTTTTTCAACAATATTGCAATATTTGTCTGCAATATAAATCTTATTGCCTCTGCTGTGCTTTGCGTGCATTGATAAGTTTTTTATTGTGCCATCATCAATCACCAATTCCACCTCGGAATTCATTATGCTCCCTCTTTCCCTTAAATCGTCTATTGTCAGTATTTTAGAGGGGGTTTCCGCTAAGATGGCTGCCGCTGTATTGCAGGCGTTTTTTATTTCTTTCTGTGCCAGCGCATTTCGCGACCGTGCTTGCATCCCTATATAACCTGGAATTGCTATTGCAGCCAGAATGCCAATCAGCATGATAAGCCCGATTACGCTTCCCACGACTACCAGCACCACGACCGCAGTGTTGCTTTTCTTAACAGGAATTGTCGCATGGGATACTTGCTGAATAACAGTGCCGCACTTGACGCATTTAAAAGCATTGTCATCATTTTGCGTTCCGCATTTGGGACAATACATTTTTTCCTCCTTATTTGCCGAATATTGAAAATCCAATCAGGATTATAGTCAAGATGAGGTATCCAAACCCAAAAAATCCACCAGCCAAGATACCGACCCATGCATGAATTCTTCCCTTTGACTCGGGATACTCTTTGGAAAACCTTAACCCTTTTAAGCCCAGTATTAAAGCAGCGATTCCGAGAAAAATGCCAAAAAATGGAATAATTGAAAAAATCCCAAGGTAATAGGAAATCAATGCTTTAGCATTCTTATACGGGATTAACCCGCCTAGTGTATTATCAGATTTTACATAAGGAAGCTGTTGAACAAGGTGAAGGATATTTCCGCAACTTATGCACTTAAAGTTGTTGTCGTCATTTTGCGTCCCACATTTAGGGCAATACATTTTCAGCTCCCTAATTAAAAAAGAAGTGGTTATTTAGGGATAACTATACATAACCATCTATTTATTGTCAATAAATTATTTCACGCCGTTAAGGGGCTATCCTAAAATCAGATACTCGGCAATCGCAACCAGAAATACAATGGAGGCAGCAGGAATTATTTTTTTATAAACTCCCCATATATCAGCCTTGAAATATTCCCTCGTAAGCACAAGGCAGATGTGAACAGGAGAAAGCAGGACGCCGAAAAAACCGGAAGCAAATGCAAAAGAGATTATTACGGCAGACGATTCTCCCGCAATGCTCAATATCAGCGGAAATGTGCTCCCGACAAAACCGACTGTCACACCCGTAAGGAGTCCGCTCACAAACGGCAGCAGAAAAAGCAGCGGGGCAACTGGAATGCCTTTCACCCTCAGAAACTCGCTGAGGTTTTTTACCGCGCCTGATACCTCCATGATTTCCTTGAATATCATGATGCCTGCTATAAGCATAATGACATCAAGCGACAACCCGTGTTTGACTGCCCTTGCTACATCTTTCAGCCCGAACCTGTAAAAAATAAAAAGCCCTGTGACTACAATGAGCAGGGCATAATGAAGCTCTATGTGAAAGAAAACAACGAGCAGAAGCACTATCGCTATGGGGACAAAACTGAAGAGCCCTTTTCTTGATATGTTTCCGGCCTCTGAAAATCTGCCTGACGCGCCTTTCATACTGAACATAAATCCTGTTATCGCAACAAAAACAGCATATGGCATATTTGCGATAATTAAATTCCTCAGCTCTATGTTTGACACTGCCGAGGCAAGCAATATTCCGGGATAAAGCGGAAGGATATACTCCCACGGATGCCTGAACCAGTAATTTACAAATGCCTTTTCTTCCTGTGACATATTCATGCCTTTTGCGGATTCCTCAACCATAGGCGCTGAAAAATACGCTCCGCCCACAGAGGGCAGAAGCCCTATCAGCACGGGCATTGAGACAATAACTGCTTTCTTTCTCCTTAACAGCAGACGCGATGCCGTCATCATATCTGACAGCACATCTTTCTCTCTGAGTATTAATTCAAAAGCCCTTATAAGGGTCAGGGCCAGCGCAAGCTTGATTGTAACCTCATCCAGAAACGCAGCCTTTATCGCAGACGCCATTGATGAAGGGGACATGAGATACAAAATCGCAAGGGCTCCGGAGGCGATAAGCAGGACATAACCTATGTTCATTTTCTTTCTTAAAAGAATGAGTATGAGGGCAAAAACGGCGGAGATTTTTAGTATATCCGGCATTTTAAAAGCGCTTTCCGGCAAGCTCCATTAACCCGAAAATCTTAAGGGTTGCGATTGTTCTTGACTCAACATTGACCATAAGAATAAAATCATGGTGGGCAGTCGCAGAATCGAACTGCGGACACGAGGCTTTTCAGGCCTCTGCTCTACCGACTGAGCTAACTGCCCGTACGATTAAGTTTAGAGTTAAAGGTTGTAGGTTAAATCTTAAATGCAACCTTGCTCAGTTAACTTTTAACTTTACACTTTTAAGTTTTTTATTGTCAAGGCATGAGAAATTTTATAGCAAAAAAGCTCTATATTTACGGGCCCTCTGTACTTTCAGGGGCCCTTCTCGTCTTTTGTTTCCCTAAATTTGACCTTTTCTTTCTTGCCTGGATTGCTCTTGCGCCGTTCTTAATTTCCATCGTGGATAAAAAGCCATCTGAGGCTTTTCGCTCCGGTTTTTATCTCGGTATCCCCTATTTTTTTGGCACGCTGTACTGGATATATCATTCAATAAACCACTATGGCAATATCACTTTAATCCCGAGCCTTGCCCTTGTCTTTCTCCTTAGCCTTTATCTGAGCCTTTATACCGGAGTCTTTGCCGTGCTTTTTTCATGGAAGATTGCAACTACCCGGCTGCCTGCGCTTCTTATAGCGCCTGTTTTCTGGGTAACGCTTGAGTTTTTGCGTTCCTATGCATTAACCGGATTTCCATGGTCAAGCCTTGGCTATTCCCAGCACATGTTTTTACCCGTAATCCAGTTTGCCGATATTACCGGCATTTACGGCGTATCTTTTCTAATTGTGGCTGTAAACGGCGCCATTGCCGATTCCTTCATCATCAAAAAACGCCTTAGCGCAATGCCCCTGTTTCCGCTTTCCCAGACGGTGATAGGCGTTGCCCTGCTTTCTGTTTCTATTCTTGCTGTATTTTTCTACGGATTCTGGCGTTTAAATGAGACCCCTTCCGGCAAGCACGTTAGGGTAAGCGTTATTCAGGGGAATATAGAGCAGGACAGAAAGTGGGACTTGGCTTATCAGCGGGAAGTTTTTGATACCTACAAAAATTTAACGCAGGCGGCCACTGTTCTTTCTCCCTCGCTGGTTGTCTGGCCGGAAACCGCGGCGCCTTTCTATTTTAATTCTGACAGGGCCTTTACTCAGGAACTGATCAGCTTTCAACAGGCATTGAACACTTCTCTTTTATTCGGCAGCGTCCTTATCAAAGAACCTGCTGATGGGGATAAAAACAGCGGTAAAAACCTTCTGACAAACAGCGCAATCCTCCTTGCGCCTGATGGAAAGCCTTCATTAATTTATGATAAAATACATTTAGTCCCATTCGGTGAATACGTTCCTCTAAGGAAGGTTCTGTTTTTTATAGATAAGCTTGTTGTAGGGATAGGGGATTATATGCCGGGGGAACACCAGATAAGGGCTGAAACTCCATACGGCAGTTTTGGGGTATTTATCTGTTATGAAATTATCTTCCCCGGGCTGGTAAGGAAATCATACTCGCGCGGCGGAAATTTTATGGTGACAATAACCAATGACGCCTGGTTTGGAAAAACAGCGGGGCCCTATCAGCATTTCAGCATGGCTGTGTTCCGTGCCATAGAAAACAGAAAACCTGTAATCAGGGCCGCAAACACGGGAATCTCAGGTTTTATTGACAGTAGAGGAAAAGTGTTGGGGACAACATCCCTGTTTCAGCGAACAGCCATGACAATGGATGTGGTAACCGATGCAAGAAGAAGTTTTTATTCACGCTACGGCGACCTGTTTTCGTATCTGTGCATTGTGATATCAGTTTTATTATTAATAAATGTATCCAGGTCTACGACCAATTGGAGGTAATATGTTAGTGCAGTCTGAACTTAGAGAAGAACTTTCCGCCTTAAGTGCAAAGATCGAAGCTCTTAGAGGTTATCTTTGATGTTCCACGGCTTAAGCAGGAAATAGAAGAGCTCGGCAAAGAACTCTCCCTCTCTTCCTCGTGGGATTCTCCCCGTAAAATGCATGAACTGCAGAAGAGAAAGGCATACGTAGAGGACATACTTTTTCCCTTCGAAGTGCTGTCAGAAAAAACAGCTTACCTTGAAGAATCCATAAAAATATTGGACGAGGAGGAGGGCGCTGTCTTTCTGCAGGAGATTCAGGCAGAGATTACAGCCCTGAGAACAGAAATAGAAGAACTGGAACTGCGGCACCTGTTGTCCGAGGAGCTGGACAAGAACAATGCCATTGTGTCTATTCATCCCGGCGCGGGCGGCACAGAGAGTCAGGACTGGGCCCAGATGCTGTTGCGGATGTATCTGCGCTGGGCGGAAAAACATAAATTTAAGACTCAGGTTATAGACCTTTTGCCCGGAGAAGAGGCTGGAGTAAAGAGCGCAACATTTACAGTCAGCGGCCCTTATTCTTACGGCTTTCTCAAAGCTGAGGCTGGCGTTCACAGGCTTGTCCGAATATCACCCTATGATGCAAACAAAAGAAGGCATACTTCTTTTGCCGCAGTTATTGTTTATCCTGAAATAGAAGAGGACATAAATATAGAAATAAAAACTGATGATATAAGGATTGACACCTTCAGGGCATCCGGCGCAGGCGGACAGCATGTCAATAAAACATCCTCTGCTGTCAGGATAACCCATATGCCTTCAGGTATAGTTATTTCCTGTCAGAATGAACGCTCCCAGCATAAAAACAAAGCTATGGCTCTGAAGATACTGAAATCACGCCTTTACAATCTCTCGCTGAGTGAACAGAAAAGCAAGATGAAGGAAATAGTGGGCGATAAAAAGGGCATCGCTTGGGGAAATCAGATTCGGTCTTATGTTCTTCAACCTTACAGGCTTGTCAAAGACCACAGAACATCTATTGAGAATGGAAACGTAGATTCAGTTCTTGACGGAGGCATAGACAAATTCATAAGGGCCTTTTTAGAAAAGAGAATAAAGAATACATAAATTCTACTACTTCTTATATATAATACTTTTAGTAGAAGCAGTAGAAGGTGTTAGTAATTACAAATAGGCATAACCCAGCCTTTTTAAAAGAGTTTTTAGTGTTTATAAAATGCGTAGAAAAGTAATTATATATTTAACAAAAAAGGACTGCGGAAAGAAAGAACAAAATATTAACAGAAAACCAATAGTTTTCTTGCTTGTAGTTTAAGAGATGCGATATAATAGTGCACCTCCCAGTGGGGATTACTAACACCTGTTAATAAACTGTTAATAACTGAAGGGTTGGGGAATGCTTTTAGAAGAGATTTGGGAAAAAAGCCTTGCAAAGATAGAAGAAAAAATAGGAACCAGCATATTTGAATTATGGATAAAGCCTATAAGAACTGTCCAGCTCAAAGAGCAGCAGCTCACATTAGAGGTGCCGAACAGGTTCTTTAAAGAATGGATAGAGGATTACTATCCAACCTTAATAACCGAAATTCTGGAAGGACTGTTAGGCTACGCTGTAACCTTAAAATACAGGGTTGCCGAAAAACAGGCAGCGGAAATAAAGAGAATAGAGGCCCGGCTTGAGAGCAGAAAAACAAGGCTTGCAAGCAGAGGAATATACCTCAACCCAAAATATACCTTTGAAAACTTTATAAGCGGACAGAGCAACCAGTTTGCCCAGGCAGCGGCAAAGGCCGTGGCGGAAACACCCGGAAAAGTTTACAACCCGTTATTTGTTTACGGGGGCGTTGGCCTTGGGAAAACGCATCTGCTCAGCGCAATCGGGAACAGCGTAATAGACAGCAAACAGGACTACAATGTGCTTTATGTGTCATCAGAGCAGTTTACAAACGAGGTGGTATCAGCGGTGCGGCACGGAAAAACAGAAGAGCTGAAAAAGAAATACAGGAATGTGGACCTGCTCCTGATAGACGACATCCAGTTTGTAGAAAATAAAATGGCAACACAGGAGGAGTTGTTTTATACTATTAACACGCTTTACGAGAAACAGAAACAGATAGTCATTTCCAGCGACAGGCCGCCGAAGGAGATCAAGACTATAACGGACAGGCTCAGATCCCGCTTCAGCATGGGACTCATCGCTGACATACAACCGCCGGAATACGAGACACGGGTAGCGATAATACATAAAAAATCAGCGATGGAAAGGCTAGGGCTGAAAGAAGATGTTGTTAATTTCATTGCGGCAAAAGTAAAGACCAATATAAGGGAACTGGAAGGCTGTCTTATCAGGCTTGGCGCACAGGCAGCTCTTACGGGAAGCCCGATAGATGTGGAGATGGCAAAGAATGTCCTGAAGGATTTTATCCAGGATGAAGAGAAACCGATAACCGTAGAGCAGATACTGAAAACAGTCTGCGAATATTTCGGCTTAAAAATTCAGGACATAAAAGCGAGGAAGAGGACGAAGGAGATAGCACAGCCCAGGCAGATAGCGATGTACCTGAGCAGACAGCTCACGGACGGCTCTCTGAACGATATCGGCAAGAGCATGGGAGGCAAAGACCATGCAACGGTCATATACGCCTGCAAACAGGTAGAAGACAAAAGGGCTAAAGATGAGAACTTTAACAGGATGGTAGAAACCCTGTTGCGAAAAATAAAACCTTAAGGAGGGGTTATGAAACTGAGTGTTTCAAAAGAGGAACTGCAGGAAAAGCTTTCAAACATCCAGAATATTGTAGAAAAAAGGAATACAATGCCTGTGCTGAGCCACTTCCTTTTAGATGCCGGCAAAAAGAAGACATACATTGTCGCCACGGACCTTGAGACGGCAATAAAAGAACCGCTAGGGGTAAAAGTTGAAAAAGAAGGGAAACTCTGTATCCCTGCGAGGAAAATGTTCGAGATAGTTAAAGAGGTGGACGGAGACATCACAATGGAGACCGAAGACGGACAGTGGCTCAAAGTAACCGCAGGCCTCAGCAAATTCAAGCTTGCCTGCCTCTCAGCAGACGAATTCCCCGCATGGCCCGGAATGGAAAATGCAGAAGAAATGCAGATGGATACAAAAAACCTTATAGAGATGATAGAAAAGAGCCTTTATGCCGCAGGAGAGAGCGATACAAGATATACGCTGAACGGGCTGCTCTTTCATGTAAAAAAAGGCAGCAGCGAAATGACCGTTGTCGGAACAGACGGCCATAGGCTGTCAAGCATAACCAGCAAGATAAACACGCCGTTGAAGGAAGAGAAAAAAGTGATTATCCCGCGTAAGGCAGCAGCAGAAATCAGGAGATTTCTTGACAGGGACACCGAGAGCCTCGCAGTTGTCATAGGCAAAAACCATGTAATGTTTAAGATAGAGGAAGTGGAGTTTTTAACAAGGCTGATAGAAGGAACATACCCGAACTATGAACAGGTAATCCCGTCAGGCAATGAAAAGAAAGTCATAATAAGCAAAGATGATTTTATAAAAGCGCTGAGAAGGGTCTCTGTAATGAGCAGGGAAAAAAGCAATGCGATTAAGGTTGATATCGCAGACGGAACTCTTGTCCTTTCTGCCTCAAATCCGGACCTCGGCGAGGCAAAAGATGAGGTGAAAATAGAATATAAGGGGGAAGCGCTTTCTCTTGGATTTAATGCCAGGTATCTGATAGACGCTTTGAATGCCATGAGCGGAGAAAAGGTTGTTTTTGAACTTCAGGACCCGTTAAGCCCGACCCTCTTAAAAGAAGAAAAAGATGACAATTATAAATGCGTGATAATGCCGATGAGGGTATAGATAGAAATAAGTCTTATAGGACTTATAAGACCTATATAAGAGAGAGGGAGTAAATGGAAGAAAAAGAACAGATAAATAATGAGGTAGAGTCCTACGGCGCTGAGGACATAAAGATACTAAAAGGGCTTAGCGCTGTAAGAAAAAGGCCTGCGATGTATATCGGCTCAACAGGACCCGAGGGACTGCATCATCTTGCATATGAGGTTGTGGACAACAGCGTTGACGAATCCCTTGCGGGTTTTTGTAAAGACATAGAGGTAATTCTCCACCACGACGGAAGCTGTACTGTAATAGATGACGGAAGGGGCATACCCACAGACCAGCATCCCGGAGATCCTGAAGGAAGGACGGCAGCAGAGATAGCACTTACAGAACTTCATGCCGGAGGAAAATTTGAATCAAAGGCGTACAAGATATCAGGAGGGCTTCATGGCGTCGGCGTCTCTGTTGTAAACGCCCTATCTGAATGGCTTGACGTTGAGATAAAGCAGAACGGAAAGGTTTTTCAGCAGCACTTTGACCGGGGCGTGCCTGCGGGAGCGCTCGCTGTTGTCGGAAAGACAAAAGGCAGGGGAACCAAGATCACATTCAAACCTGATGGAGAGATTTTTGAAACAACAGAATTCAGCTATGATGTCCTTTCACAGAGATTAAGAGAGATGGCATTTCTTAACAGCGGGCTTAAGATTTCCATTCAGGATGAAAGCACGGACAAAAAACAGGAGTTCCTCTATAAAGGCGGGATTGTTTCTTTTGTTGAGCATCTGAATAAAAATAAAACTCCGCTTCATCCAAAGCCTGTATACATATCAGGAGAAAAAGACGGAATCACAGCAGAGATCGCGCTTCAGTATAATGACGGCTATGCAGAGAGCATCTTCACATTTGCAAACAATATAAACACAAAAGAAGGCGGAACGCACCTCATTGGATTCAAATCCGCCCTAACAAGGACAGCGAACAGCTACTCTGCCTCATCAGGGCTTTTGAAGAACGGCAAAGAAGGGCTCTCAGGAGATGATATAAGAGAGGGGCTTACAGCGGTTATAAGCGTTAAGCTTCCCAATCCACAGTTTGAAGGCCAGACAAAGATGAAGCTCGGAAACAGCGAGGTAAAAGGGATAGTAGAGTCAATAGTCAACGACACGCTCGGCGCCTATTTTGAGGAAAACCCCTCTGTTGCCAAGAAGATTATAGAAAAGGCTGTGCAGGCAGCAAGGGCAAGAGAGGCAGCCAGAAAGGCGCGGGAACTTGCAAGGAGAAAAGGGATTCTTGACGACACAGGACTGCCCGGCAAACTTGCGGACTGCTCTGAAAAAGACCCGGCATTATCCGAGATCTTCATTGTTGAGGGCGACTCTGCAGGCGGTTCTGCCAAGCAGGGACGCGACAGGCGAGCTCAGGCAATATTGCCTCTAAGGGGAAAGATACTGAATGTTGAAAAGGCAAGGTTTGACAAGATGATTTCCTCAGAGGAAATAAAGATTCTCATAACAGCGCTCGGTACGAGCATAGATACAGAATTTGACATATCAAAAATCCGCTATCACAAGGTAATCCTGATGACAGACGCTGACGTTGACGGCGCGCATATAAGGACGCTCCTGCTTACGTTTTTTTACAGGCAGATGCCTCAGGTTGTAGAAAACGGCTATCTTTACATTGCGCAGCCGCCTCTGTTTAAGGTCAAGAAAGGAAGGACAGAGAAATATGTCCAGAACGAGGCAGAGATGCAGAACATGCTCTTTGAGCTTGCGGCAGACGACCTTGCGATTTCAATAAAGGGACAGACCGTAAAAGGAAAGGCGCTAATCCCGCATCTAAAGAGGCTTTCCAAGCTTGAACGGCTCATGGAATGGTTCAGCAGAAGGAGAAAGGACACAGATGTTTTAAAGGTTATCTTAAATGCGGGGATAAATAAAGAGCTGCTGAAGGATCAAAAGGCGCTTGAGAAACTGGTAAAGGCAATAGAGAAAGCGCTGCCTGACATTTCAATAGGCGAGATTAATCCTGATGAAGAGCATCAGGCATACAGCGTTGAGATAAAAAGGCAGAACAAGAAAGTCCTGATAGACATGAACTTCCTTATGTCTCCTGAATTCAAAGAACTTGAAAACAGCTACAGCATTGTAAAAGACCTTGGGGAGCTGCCGTACAAGGCAGAGACAAAAGAAGGGATAAAAGAACTTGGCTCAAGTTCTGAGCTTCAGGACTATGTGCTCATCGTTGCCAAAAAAGGCCTCACGATGCAGAGATACAAAGGACTTGGAGAGATGAACCCGACACAGCTCTGGGAAACGACAATGGACGCCGAGAAAAGAACTCTCCTTCAGGTAAAGATAGAAGACACAGTGCAGGCAGACGAGATATTTACCATCCTCATGGGCGATCAGGTAGAGCCGCGCAAAGACTTCATCACAAAACATGCCTTAGAGGCGAGGAATATAGATATATAATTTGTGGTTGTGGGATAACGCATAAAGTGAAATAATTTTGCACATAAGATGAAATAGCTTATGCTTGGTTCACCCATAAAATGGAAATACTGGTTTACTATGAATGAAAAATGTCCGAACTGCGGTCTCATTGTTTACAAAAAGATTGCTTCGCTCCTCGCAGTGACACTCCCTCGATATTGAGTTAGCCCCGCCTCATTTCGCTCATGGCCTGCACCCACGCGTCGATCGCGCCCGACTCCATGGGCTCTGAGAACAGGAACCCCTGGGCAAACTGGCACTGCAGATCCTTGATCTGCACCAACTGGTGGTCCAATTCCACTCCCTCGGCAATCACATCAAAATTCAGGCTTTTGGCCAGCGAGATGATTGACATGACGACCTCCTGGTTCTCGCCGTTCGCAGAGAGCTTGCTTATGAACAAGCGATCGATTTTGAGCGCGTTGATAGGGAAACGGTGCAGATAGCTGAGCGAAGAATAGCCCGTGCCGAAATCGTCGATATGGATATGGATCCCCATGTCCCGCAGCTGGCCCATCGTCGCCACGGCGGCATCGATGTTCTCCATGATCATGCTTTCCGTTATTTCGAACGCCAGGCTGCGCGCGTCGACACCCGTGTCCTTGAGGATGCCGGCCACCCGCCCCACTATGTCCTGCTGCGCGAATTGCTTGCTCGAAATATTGATGCTCATCTTCAGCGGGACCTGCGAAGGATACCGGCCCTGCAACACCCGCAGTTCCCGGCAGGCTTCCCGGAGTATCCATTCGCCGATGGCATTGATCTGCCCGTCCTCCTCGGCAAGGGGAATGAACTCCAGGGGGTAGATGAGACCCCGCTTCGGATGGTTCCAGCGGACGAGCGCCTCGAAGCCGATCAGCCGATGCGTCTTGAGATCAATGATGGGCTGATAGAAGAGGACTAATTCCTTGTGGTCCACGGCGGCCCGCAGATCGGCCTCAAGCTGCAGGCGGTCAAGGATGTTGGCGTGCATCTTGGTGTCGAAGATTTCATAGCAGGAGCTGCCCCGCGCCTTTGCCTGGTACATGGCGATGTCCGCATCGCGCAGGACCTGCTCCGGCCGTTCATAGCGTTCCGATCCCATGGCGATGCCGATGCTGACCGAGGTGAATATTTCGTGCCCCTTGACCATGAGCGGGGATGACAGCTTCTTGTTGATCCGGTCGACAACGTCTACGGCGTCGAAGAGGGCGCTGGTGTTTTCCAGGAGCACGGCGAATTCATCTCCCCCCAGCCGCGCTACGGTGTCGCCGGGACGGAGGCAGTCGGCCAGCTTGTGACCGACTGCGACGAGGATCTGGTCGCCTATGGTATGGCCGAGGCTGTCATTGATGGTTTGGAAGCGGTCCATGTCAAGGAAGAGCACCGCATAGAGGTTGTCTGAGCGACGCTGCGACGTATTGATCACGTGCTGGAGACGGTCCATGAAGAGGGCCCGGTTCGGCAGGCCCGTCAGGGCATCGTGGAAGGCGTCATAGACCAGCTGCTCCTCCACCGTCTTGCGGGACGTAATGTCCGTCTGGGACCCTGCCATGCGGTACGGCTGGCTGTCCCGGTTCCGGACCGCAAGCCCGCGGTTGAGCATCCAGCGGTACGTCCCGTCCTTGTGCATGATCCGGTACTCGCCTTCGAAGTGAGGGTTCCGGCCGTTCAGGTGGACGGCGATCCTGGTTTCCACTTCAGCGCGGTCGTCGGGATGGACCCGGCTGAACCATTCTTCAGGGTGGTTGCTGATCTCCTTTTCGCTGTAGCCGAGCATCGACTTCCACCGGTAGGAGAAATAAATCTTATTGCTCCGCAGGTCCCAGTCCCATAGCCCGTCGTTCGCGCCGCGTGCGGCCAGGGCGTACCGCTCCTCGCTCTCGCGGAGCGCCTCCTCAGACCGTTTCCGTTCGGTGATGTCCTGTGTATATTCGATCACGTGCGATATTTTCCCCTCACTATCCACGATCGGGTATGTATAGATCGCCCACCAGGTCTTTGCTCCGTCGAGCGTGGTTACCGGTTTTTCCTTGGCGCATGGGTCTCCGGACGCGAAGGTCGTCTCCACAACGCATTCATCGCAGATGTTCTGCCGGTTGCCGAGCGCCACATAACATGTCTTCCCGAGCAGGTCGCCGAGCGGCACCTGTTTTATCTGCGCGTATGCCTCGTTCGCCCGCACAATGTGGTATTCGCGGTCAATGATGCAAAAGGGGTCCCGGATGCTGTCAAAAATGGTGTTGAGGAAGGACTCTGACTTCACGAGCGCCCATTCGGTCCGCTTGCGCTCGCTGATCTCTTCCTCAAGTTTTGTATAGCCGTTCTTGAGCGATTTGCTCATGATATTGAAATGCGAGGCGAGCTCGCCGAACTCGGTCTTGTCCTTCTTGTAGTCTATGGTGTACCCCAGGTCGCCTCCTGCTATCATCCGCGTGGCATTGACCAGCGTATTGATGGGCCTGGTAATGGCCCTGGTCAGGCGCACGGCGACGATGATGCCGAGGATAAAAGCCAGAAGCATAGTTGCCATAAGGATCATCCATGCCCTCTTCACCTTCTGCATTGCATCCTTCGTCATGGATTCAAGCCTGGAACCCGCCCGTATGGACATGTCCTCGGTCTTAACGAGAAGCTCATTTCCGATGGCCGCCACTTCGAGTTTCATTTTATTGATCTGCCCGGCATTGGCAGAGGCGGTGATGTAATAGCTTAAGGAATTCTGGTAGTCCCCGACGAGCGACTGGACCCCCTCGATTTGCCGGGCGATCTCAGGCGTATGGTGGCAGGTGGAGCATTTCCGGGCGGACTGCTCGAGATTCGCAACATTCTCTATAATGAGGTCGAGCTTATGACCGAGTGCGGTATGGACGGTGTAGAGTTCGGACTGCACCGTCTGGATGGACATGATCAGGTGCTGCCTCATGTTCTCAATCTGGTGGAGGTTGATAAGGCCGCTAAGGGTTGCTGTCGTGTTCCTGATGTATATGGTGACGAACCCGGCGCCCAGAGCGGAGAACAGGAACACGACGAACAGAGAGAGGATTATTTTCCGCTTCATTAATCGGTTACCTTGGCGATCAGTCTCCGCGGCAGGGTGCGGGACGTTCCTTTCCCGGCAACGATGTCCCTATTTGTTCCGGTAATCATAGGTCTTTATGTCGATCCCGGCCTTCGTTGCCATCTCAAAAACAGGCTGGTAATCCCGTGCCGAGGTCTCGATGAATTTTAAAGCGCCAAACTGTTTGAGGACATTCGCACCCTCAGCGTCCTTGTGCAGGCCCAGCAATGCCTCTTTCAGCTTTTGCTTCAGACCGTTATTAATGCCTTTCCTCACACAGAGTCCGTTCGACGGCACGCGGGGAGATTCGGCCAGAATGACCAGGTCCTGGTCCATCCGGGGGTCATCCTTTCTCACCCGGTCGTATATGCTGTGTTTTGCCGCACCCACATCCGCTTTCCGGTTCAGGACAGCGCTGATCGCCGCATCGTGACTGCCGGCAAAAAACGATCCGCTGAAGAAGCGCTCCGCATCCGTGATGCCGTTCTCTCGTAGATAGGCGAGCGGGAAGATGTACCCTGCAGTCGTTGCCTTCTCAACAAAGGCCATGCGTTTGCCTTTCATGTCCTTGACGCTCTTGATACCGCTGTCTTTCCGCACAAAAAGATAGCCGTGGTAGGTGGACGTGTTGTCGAGATTCACCGGACGCGCAAGGGGGACAACGCCCAGCTTCTGGATGGCCAGAGCGCCGGTAAAGGAGCCGAAGAAGGCGCCGTCCATCTTTTCCACGGTGAACCGCTCGACAATATTGCCGTACCTGCTCAGGATCGTGAACTCTACCGTCACGCCGGTCTTTTTTGAAAGATACTCGCCGAGCAGCTTGAACCGCTGTTTCTGCTTGAACACGTTCATCTCCGGCAGGATGCCGATCAGAATATTTTGCTGGGATGACTGGGAAAATACGCGAAGAGGAATACAGAGTGACAGGATGGTTATAACGAGAATGATGCGCGAAATATATCTCATAGGCTCTCCTTGCTGCCACGGCGACACCCGGGCAATGGCTGTACAAATATAGAATAGCCAATAATATTCGGTCTGTCAATGAAATTATGGGTAGCGGGGTATTGCATTTTA
>CAZHHV010000010.1:0-748 GCA_964532335.1 uncultured Nitrospiraceae bacterium | reverse complement strand
AGCAAAAATCATATCTTTGTATCGTTTTCATATAAGAACATCAAAAGCTAAATAATTATAGAATTTTTCAAAAAAGAGAATTTAGGTAACTACTCAGGTTGGTGTCAAAGAAGCCTTTGCAGGGCAAACCCTTTAGGGTTGCTTTTGTCCGATCGGCGTGCCGACTAAGACGCAAGGCTAAAACCTTGCCCTACAGAGTCATACGGAATCAATTTTTCTACCTGAGCAGTTACGAATAAATTTAACCTCGCAGGTAAAACTCCTGTTTCCAAATGCTAACCGCCTGCAACAGGTATCCTCACCTCGACCGAGTGTTCCTTACGGTCGTCAATAAGCGGAATAGTATTGTCGGGCTGCTCAACGCCATCGATGGTCACACTGCAATCTACATTATTATAGCAGATTGCTATCTTGAAGGTTTCAGTCAACTGGCGGGAGCATATAATGACACGATAATCAGCAATTGAATTAACTTCGTCATAAATCATATAATAATAACTGCGGACTGTTTTTTTGCTTAACAAAAACTACGCACAAAAATCCCGCTTCAGAGAAACTGCTAACCAGCAACATGACAAGGCAGCAGGCCGGAACAACAAAATGATACAGGTAAGCAATTTAGAAAAATCATACGGACGTCAGATACTCTTCGACAAGGTCGGTTTCACGATCAACCCCGAAGAGCGCGTGGGACTCGTGGGCAGAAACGGCCATGGCAAGACCACTCTGTTCAGGCTGATATTAGGAC
>CAZHHV010000009.1:25150-26290 GCA_964532335.1 uncultured Nitrospiraceae bacterium | reverse complement strand
GCTGCTCCATTGACATGCCGCCGGGCCTTTCTGTTCCGCCTCTTATTGTCTGGAGGGATTCCTCTCTCAGATGGCCGATTGTTGCATGGACATCAACACCCAAGGCCTCGTTCAGGCAGGAATTGCTGTCAGCATCAACTGCAAGCACGGCCTTTTTCTTTTTTTCAACGAGATACTTGACAGTCAGGGCAGATATGCTCGTCTTCCCTGTCCCGCCTTTTCCAGCAAGCGCAATCACAAAAGCCATATTTTATTTATCCAGTCAGTCTTAATCATTCCTCGCCAATTGCCTCCAGATCAGCAATATCTTTTTTTCTTCCAATAGCGCGTTTATTTTGAATGAACTGTTCCCGTCCTATATAGTGCACCGCTATGTCCCCATAAGTTCCCGTAACACGACTTGCAAATGCTTCTTCCCATGATATTCCTGTAAGCGATGTCACAATGTCTATTCGAACCGGCGCAACGCCAAGCTGGACTACCCTGCCATGAACTGTGAAATCCTCAACAGTCAGCCCAAGAGAACCAAAACCAAATTTTTCAAGCGCAAAGAGAATGTTTTTAGCGTTCTCTGGATCGGAGCGGACAAAAATATCTATGTCTCCTGTATATCGCGGGGCACCATGATATGCAAGAGCATGTGCGCCGACTATTATGTAATCAACTTTGTGGGTGTTGAATAACGCGAGCAGATCTCTGAAATCTTGCTGAGCTTCCATTGTGTTGTCTCCTCAACTGCTCAAGAGCAGCGACACGTTCATCGGGTTTTCTGGACAACCAGTAAGCAAGGTTCTCTTTTACCTCCGAAAAATCTTTCAGGTTTTCCCTTCGCACAACCTTCTCTATCATGTTAATATTATAACAATTCCCCCCATAAAAAGCCTTTCATTTATCTTCAGCGGAAAAATATAAAGACATTCCCATGGACTTTGCCGATGCTACGCTTGTGGTTCTGGCTGAAGAGGCTGATATTGACGAAGTTTTCACGCTTGATATGAGGGGCTTTCAGATATATAGGATTCATGGAAGAAAATCATTTAAGATTTGGCCATAACAGGACATTTCTATTTTGGTATTACAGTAGTTCTTTTTGTATTTGACATCAATCCTTTTAACCTCATATAATCCTACAAAATGCAG
>CAZHHV010000009.1:22580-25140 GCA_964532335.1 uncultured Nitrospiraceae bacterium | reverse complement strand
AAAGAAAAATTAAAGGCATGAATAAACAGCAGACAAAACCCGATTACGGTATCATATTCGTTACGGGCTATTACATTTTGGTGATTGCTGCGTTTTCGTTTGCGTACTTTGTTATAACTTATCAACCTGGAAAATCAGAATTTGTAGGTGTTTATCCTGTCGTGGTTACATTACCATGGAGTCTTCTTCTTGCACCGGTTTTAGTTTTTATTAAATCAACGTCACTCAAAATGCTAATTTTAATTATTTGCTCAATTCCAACTGCAATATTTCTACACAAAATAGGCAGACGATTTTGACGACAAATTTAATTTATGAAGAGGATAAATTATGAGCCAGCAGATAACACCGCCTTCAACCAGACGTGGATTAAGCCCTGTTTGATTTTGACATAGGTGATTGCCCGCTCTGGTTAAGGCTGGCGTAAGCCTCCGCAGGTAGTAAAATTCTTATCCTGCTTTTTCTAAAAGCTCAAAGAATCTTTCTCGTGTCATTCCAGCAGTTGTCATGTTAGTGCGTATATGCGTAACAGGGACAAGTCTTGGGCTGGTTTTAATAACCAAAGGCCTTTTAATTCCTGCCTTTGTCATTATGATATGATCTCCCTTTTTCCTTTTGACAACAAAACCATCAAGTTCGAAAATCTTTATTAGGGTTTCATAATGGAGGGGGATAATTTTATGCTCAGGCATGTCTTATACAGCGAGGGCAAGGTTTTCTTCAATAATAGGTTTTCTTGATTCCCATGAATTGTTGATTCTTGAAAAGCCAGACTCTTCTAATACTTCTTCCAGTGTGCCCATAGCCTCACATTCTTCAATAAAAGCCCCAACTGCTTCTTTGAGGGATTTCTTTGCTTCATCTACAGTTTCGCCAAAGCTGGAGACATTCAATTCAGGCGATAATGCCACATAAGCATCGCCCTCTTTAAATATCTCAACTCTTACTGATATTTCCATCAGAATTCACCTCCAATCTTAGTTGCTATTTTAGCACACTTTTAAATATGTATAATCAAGATTTTTCTCAAACTTCATCCGTATCTCCCCATTCCCCTCACCACACCCTGAAAAGCCTCTCTATATTCTTTATCTCTCCGGCAAGGGTCTTTGTCTTTGAAAACCTATAGTCTCTGTGCGTTTTGACCTCAAGCCTGCCGTCCTTTTCTGTTATTTTTACAGCGCCGTTTCTATCCGTGCGGTATATCTTTGCGCCCTCAAGCATTTCAAGCGTATCCTGATGAGGATGCCCAAAGGAGTTATCCCTTCCCACGCTTATCACTGCAATCTCAGGAGATACAACATCATAGAAGGGTTTATACGCTGATGTCCTTCCGCCATGATGCGAAACTTTAACAACATCACTCTTAAGCCATTTGCCAAGATGGATTATATCCTCTTCTGCCTCCTCTTCAATATCGCTTGTGAATAAAAATGTTTTCTTCCTTCCGCCTGAGACGGATTCTATCTTTAATACCAATGAACTATTATTCCCCCCGTTATCGCTGCCGCCATTCATGGTATAAAATTCCTTATATGGATGAAGCACATACATCTTATATCCTTTACCTTCAATAATATCGCCCCTCTCAAGAATCCTGCGAACTATGCCCGTGCTGTTTCCTTCCGGATAAATAATGCGTCCGCTGTCCCACATCTCTTTAACCTTAAACCGCGCCATCAGATAATCTGTTCCTCCTGCATGGTCAGAATCTGCATGTGAAAGAACAAGGGCGTCTATGCTTTTCATGCCGAGGTATTTCAAAAATGCAGCCGCTTCGCGGCCGCTTCTTCCTGTATCCATCGCAACAACTTTTTCATCAGGAAGCTCTATTACTGCTCCGTCTCCCTGCCCGACATCAAGATAAGTGATTCCCATTTCGCCGCCTCTTAAAAAGATATGCGCTGACAAATAGACTATCATCAGGAGAGAAGTGATTACGGGGACAAGTTTCTTCTTGCTTACGAAAAAATAAAAAACAAATCCCGCATAAAAGATTATTACTGCAAACAGGGGGAATGCAGGAATCTTTATATCTGAAAACGGGAATTCCGCTGTAAATCTCACGAGATAAACAGTAATATCAGTTACTGTCTTTACCAGAGAGCCGAACATATAATGTCCTGTAAAAAGAAATATAAAAGACGATAACAGCGACAAAGGCAAGAGCACAAAGCCTATCAGCGGCGTGATTAAGAGATTAGACAGCGGAGATATAACCGAAAAATAATGAAAGTGATACGCAACCAGAGGCGCTGTTCCCAGAGAGGCTGCAAGCGTAAGCAAGACAGAAGCCCGCAATATCCGAAGTGAAGAAGCGAAAAAACGCGGCAGGAATTTCTGTTCTTCTGCGCCTTTGTTCTCCTGCGTTTCCGGATTCTCCTTGTCCTTTTCATAATCTATTGAGAACCCGATAAACAGCACTGCAAGGAATGAAAGCTGAAAAGAAAGGCTAAACAGAGCCTCCGGATTCCACAAGACAATAACAAAAGCGGCAAACAAGAGCGAGTTAAGCCAGAATCTTTTCCTGCCTATCAAAAGCCCGATGAGAAACAGGCTT